>CAJQOK010000395.1 GCA_905479905.1 uncultured Aliterella sp. | reverse complement strand
ACTCAATGCAGGGAGAAAATTATATGAATCGAAAGATAAAAAGAGCATTGATACGTCGCTCTAGTGAGGGAGGCTTTGCTCTACCTATTATTGTGGGATTGGGATTAATTATGATCTTAATTGCTACTACTTTGATCGTGAGAGCGCAGGGGGATCAAACCACTGCATCAGCCCAAAAAGCCACAGCCCAAAGTTTAGCTATTGCCGAAGGTGGGCTATCTAAAACACTTGCTAAACTCAACCAGTCAACTCCAGATATAAGTCCTTTGCTGAAGCGAACTTACGATCCCGATGGACTACTCGGAACTGCTGTAAATGAGTGGACTATAGCAAATATGCCACCTTGTACTTCGACTACCGATCTTGTTAACGGTACAATTGGTAATTCAACTTATACAGTTTTAGCATATCGCTACGATCCAACTACAAAAAAGGGAACTCTTATAGTAAAAGGAACAGTACCAGTAGGTGTTACTTCATCCGAATCACGAGTTCAGCAGGTACTTAACGTTAGTCCTAAAGCTGCCTCTCTTATAGGAGTTTTAGGAACCAGTGATATTGCTTTAGGGAATAACGATATCAGAGGTATCAATGGAAATGTTGCCTGTACCAATACAACAAACTGTCGAGTTCCGGCTGGAAATTGTGCATCATTGACAAACGCATCTGATAACTCAGTAGCTAGAACGGCAATTGATGCAGGATCTCAGAGTAATATAGACGGAAAAATTTTTCTTGGTCCAATAACTACTCCAGTCTTGCCTACAATGCCTGCTGTGTGGAATGGAATAGGGACTGCACCCACAACAGCGTTTGCTCTTCAACTGCCGAATATTTCTGGCAGGGTATTACTTGGATTTCCTCTGCCTACTGATTTTATCGCTCATATACCTGGTACTCCCTATCACTATAAAATCGACACTATAGACGGTAACAATCTTGATATAACCATCAATACTCGAAAGAATGCGCTCACAAACCCTACAGGCGATCCTGTTTACTTTTGGGTAAGTGGAACTATCAATATGGGTGGTTCTAGCCAACTCAATCACATAGCCTCAGCAGATAATCCTACTGCTTTTCGGATTTATGGCACAGCTACAAGTAGTCAAGACATTCTTGTGGCCTCTGGTGCTAGTAATGTGGATGCTTTTATCTTCGCTCCTAACGCCAGGGTTGGAATTAACGGTACTGGAACAATTGACGGTCTTGTGTATGCCCAATCATTTGGTGTAATTGGTGCTAATGGTAATGCAGAAATTAACGTGCCAAATACCCCTGATTTAGCTAGTTCTCTTGGGGATTTAGCTGTATATTTTTCTAACCAAACTGATTCTATTAGTAGTTGGCAAAGGCAGGCGGTTCCTTAAATGAACAAGTTTGATAAAAGATTGAAACTAGCACAAGGATTCACGCTAGTTGAGGTGTTAGTAGCTGTGGTGATCGCAACAATCTTTATTAGTGTTGCGATGCAAATGACAGTGTTTGCTGCCCTTTTCAGAATTAAAGCTCAAGAATTTGCTGAAGCAACAACCTGGATTCAGGCAGACTTAGAAAATGAAGTGAAGTACAAAGCAGATAAGTTGCAATTTCACCAAACTACATTAGCGGCTGATGCTGTGCTACCAGCTTTGACAATTTCAATCAATACACCTACTACAGGTAATGGTAGTCTTGATAGCTTTGCAGTCAACGATACGTTGAGAGTAGGTTTAGATCCTACAAACTACACAATTACCGCAGCAATTACAACTGGAAGTATTAAGACGTTAACCATCACCCCTACTTTAGGAAAAGCTCAAGCAATAAATGCTTCTGTTGTAGCAACGAAAATGTGTACTCCTGGGGCTAGAAATGCAGGGCTAGCTGACTGGCTACGAGATAATATTACTGGTAGTGATGTAACCACCGATGTGAATACTCCTACACCTCAATCACGTCTTGGTCGTAATAAAAAGCAGTTCCTAGTCAGCAGAATTACTACTCTTTCTACAATTCCTCCTCATAGCGTACTGGAAGTGTTTTATAGTGTTGCCCCTCAAAATGCTCATACTACTTTATCGGCGAATGCTTCAGCTACTTCTACTACGCTTAATGTAGCTTCTGCAAGTGGATTTAAAGTAGGAGATAAATTGACAGTAGGAACGGACATTAATAATACAATTGCCAGCATTTCGGGGACTACCGTAACCCTAGCAAGCGCATTGGGTAGCATTCAACTGTCAGGCTCTATAGTAGACGTTTCTGTAGCAACAGCAAATACCGAGGTAATTCCAAATGTCGCTTTCCAATGCCCGTAGTGACAATCAAGGCTTCACTTTAATAGAAACATTAGTCATAGTTGTTATTATCGGCATTTTAAGCGCGATCGCAACTCCTAGCTTACTGGGTATGTTGAATAGAAATAAAGTTAGTAATGCCCTTGACCAAACGCAAGGAGCATTGCAAGAAGCCCAAAGAGAAGCGATGCGTAAAAGTCAACAATGTACCGTTACTTTAGATACTACAAATAGTAAAGTTACTAGCCCGTGCCTTTCAACAGGCACTCGCACTCTGCCAAGTGGAATTGCAATAGCAACTAACCTACCCTCATCAACAGTTACATTTTCTTTTCGAGGAAACACCACTAATAGCGGCAAAATTGTCGTTTATGACCTTAATGATTCCAACCAACAGAAAAGATGTCTTGTGATATCTAATGGTCTTGGAATTATGAGGACTGGTAAATATAGCGGCTCTACTACTTCTACTTCTATTACTGACAATAACTGCGATACATCATCATGAAAAGACTTTTTAAACTTTTAAAGAAACCTAAATCTTCTGCTGGCTTTACACTTATAGAATTGCTAGTAGCGATGGCAATTACCACAATTGTTGTCGGTCTTAGTGGCTGGGGCGTAGTAGCAATAACGCAGAAAGGCCAAGAACAAAAAGCTGAGACTGATAGGCGAGTAGAACTCAATCGCGCCCTCGATTTTATTGCTGATGAAGTTAGACAAGCTAAACCCATTGCTACAGATGCCTCTGCTAATCTACCTACAATAGCGTCAGACTTTAGCTCTACTAATAGAACTCCTATTTTGACACTTCAAATTCCAGGTGTCTCTCAGCGTGTTATCTACTATATTGCAGCTAAACCATCTAGTTCTCCTTGGCGTGGACCTAATATTATCTCTCGATGGGGACCTAACTTTAATGCTGATGGTACATATAGTAATCCAACTGCGCCAGCAAACTGGACTCATGAGCCATTAGTTGACTTAATTGATAATCCCGGACAACCCACTCCTACTTGCCCAAATAGCGGAACTCTCAACACATCTAGTAGCATTAAAGGTTTTTATGCTTGTGTAGACCGAATGGGTAAAGTAGCTGAAATTCACCTCGGCGGCAAGATTGTTGGTGCTTACGGTGCTTCCACAATTTTTCAAGTGAATACGACGGTCTTTGCAAGACCTTATAACCCACCATTCACCTTAAACACTGGTAGCGCCAGCAGTGGTGGAAATGGTGGCACGTTGACCATCAATCAGCCGTCAACTATGTATATCGAAGTTTTAGGCGGCGCTATTACCTGCGGTGCAGCAGGAGTAGTAATTCCTACCACTACAACTGTAAATGTCACTCCTAGCGGAGGAACTACAACTAACACGACATTAAGTTCTTCAACTAAATCTTTGAATTTATCAGCAGCCATAGGGACTACGCTCACAGTTACAGGCACAGCTTTGGGAACTTTAACAACCCCAAGCTCAAATATCTGTTCTGGGTTCACGGGCAGCACTTACCAATCTCAAGCTAACAATGGCACGCAGGTCTTGACCCTGCGTAATGGAGATACCGTACCATTATTCTCACCCTTCGGTACTCAACCAACAATAGACAGCTATCTAACTAAGTATATCGATCCGG
>CAJQOK010000394.1 GCA_905479905.1 uncultured Aliterella sp. | reverse complement strand
GATACTATGGTCATAATATATTTTTGCTATTAAAATTTTTGAATTAGTTACTTATAATAAGTTTTTACAAACCTATTAGCTACCAACCTATATAATTATTGGGCGATCGCACTCCTAAATCTTTTGTCACTGCCACAGCTTACCAAGGCTTGATTGATTTAGCCACTGTATAAACCCAGATTGTTCGTCTTTTGACATATCTTCTAAACTTTCGAGGGCATTAATCGTAAAGTTGGATTCACCAAAGTATCTTTTCCCTAGGCGATGGGTTTCTTGCAAAAGGTTGAGCAATTGGGCTTCTTGCCAATCGGGTAATTGGTTAGCACTGAGTGGATCGATTTGTAGTAAGTAATTAACAGCTTCGGGGGATTTTTCAATTAAATCTACTTTATTAATAAACTCTTTCAAATCTTTTTGAAAAAACTTTGCTTGCCTAGCGCCCAAAAGGTCTTCAATCTCTGCATAAACGGATTGTAATAATAACAAGCTGCCTTTGATCAAAGATTGCATAGAGAGATTGCTAACTTTAGCATGGACATTTAGCTGTTCTGGCTTGATTTTTCCCCAAAGTGTGTAGCGGTCGGGTTCTTCAAGCAAAATACAGGCTTTGCCTTTGTTATCGGTTAAGTCTCGCCATAAAGCTAAAGCCTCTTGAGCCTGATTGAGCGGAAATATTTGCAGCAAACGAAATGTTTGTCTTTGATAATTAATAATTGGAATAAGTTGGTCGAGGTTTGGATGTTTGATGTTGAAGATTTCTACATCTTGTCTTTTTAAAATAAACATAAGATTAATACTTAACGGTTTGTAGCCTGCTGGTAGTATAAGTTACTAAACCACGAGGTCTTTACTCTACATGGCTTAGTAATTATTTTTAGCACTGTTTTATTATCAAAAACTCCTCCGGCAATATTGCGGGAACTGAAGAAGTAACAAAATCCGTTGGATTTCGGGTGACAATAACCTCTACTCCTGCGGCATTGGCGGCTTCACTTGTCACTGCATCCTCAAAATTCACAGAATGCAACGCCGCTCGAATCACCTCGTCTGTTACGCTGGCAACTTGAAGATTCTGTAATAATCTCAATAAAAGCGATCGCGCTGTTTCGCTACCAACCTGACGACGCAAAATATAAAAAATATTCGTCACCGCATGACCTGAAACATAACCAAGCACTTGCGGTTGTGTTGATAGATTTAACGCTCGTGCAGAGACGATAACAAATGGCTGTCGTTGAGCAAGAACATCAAGCAAAACATCACTATCAAATAACACCCGCCTCAATTGTATTTCTCCTCCAGATAATTCACGTAGGACTCTGTAGGATCTCCAGCACTCAACGAAATCGCACCAATTAAGCTTTGAGTCCAGGGATCGAGATCAGTCAAGGAATTCATACTTGGGTTTGCCGAACTAAATGAAAGCGTTTCCTGTTGAATTGAACTTAACAAGGACTGAACTAAACGCCAGCGATCGCTAACTGGCAACTGCAATGCTTGGTTTTGTAATTCATGCAATGTCATCAGCCTTTTCCTAACAACTCTCTAATTTATTGTAAGTTGCTGTTCTTGAGCTTGTATGGATAAGTGCGATCGCACCTTAGCTAAGGAAAGTTTGCTTTTGGGATGGATGGCGCGATCGCACCAGGGGCAACTTTTCCGATGATTTCTGCGCTGCATAAAAACAAGTCCGGTAAATAATCTAAAACGTACATTCAAAGACTGAACCAGTTATATACAACTAAGTGTTAGGTGGATTACGTCCTAACTACAGCACCTCTCCTCAGTCAATGTTTTTTTAAGTTTTGCTGTATTATTTTTAAGCAATTCTGGACGTTTAATTAGGGATGGTGCTATCTGCCTATCCTTACCAATATCCCGTTTCAACCGTATTTCTAGATATAAACAATCATTTTCAATATAAAACTCATCTAGCTTTATGCCCAATTGTTGGATGGCTAATTGAAAGGCTTTTTCATTTGATCGATTGATGCAAAGCGATCGCGGAGTCTGGGATTTCACCATAATTTGGATGTTATTCGCCAATCGATCAACTTTATTAAGCTTGCTCACGCTCTAACCTCCAACGACAGTCAAGCTAATGCGTTCTGGAGTTTAATCTCTAGTACAAGTATATTTATTCACATCGCTTAGTGTAATTCATTTTACTTTAACTTGCGCGATCGCTATCCTTAAAATAGACTTAGTTTACAGACTTAGTTTTTAAATCTATGGAAACGGTAAATATCCATCAAGCTAAAACAAATCTCTCGCGGCTGTTGTCTCGTGTACAGCATGGAGAAGAAATTGTGATTTCAAATCGAGGTGTTCCTGTTGCTAAGTTAGTTCCGTTTCGTACTTCTTTAAACAGGCGAACCAGTTTAGGGCAAGATCGAGGAAAGTTTGTAGTCCCAGAAGACTTTAATGCACCTTTGCCCAATGAAATTTTAGCGGCGTTTGAGGGTGATGTTGAGTGAAGTTTTTACTAGATACCCAATGTTGGTTATGGTGGTTTTCTCAGCCAGAAAAGTTAAGCGCCCAAGCTATTGAACAAATTGCTGATGAAACTAATGAGCTTTGGTTCTCGGTTGCCAGCGTCTGGGAGATAGGAATTAAAGTTGCGATTGGTAAGCTGCCACTTGCAGAACAAATAGATAATTACATTTTTGCGCGCATGACTCTACTAGGCGCGAAGTCGCTAGAAATTACCGCCTCCCATGCTTTACGGGCGGCGGCATTACCTTTACATCACCGCGATCCTTTTGACAGAATGTTAATCGCCCAAGCTCAGAATGAAGCTATGACTTTGATAAGTGCAGACTTGATGTTTAAACAGTATGAAGTTTCTGTACTCTGGGCAGCTTCTAAAAACAAAGAGGTTTAAACCCCAGGAATCCAGGATGTCCCCGCCAGAGGCAATTTTGCCATCGCCGCCGCTTCAATAGTTAAAGCAACTAAGTCTTCGCGTTCCAGATGATGGACGTTTTGCTTGCCACAAGCACGGGCAATTGTAGTTAATTCCATGTTGAGAGTTTGCAGATAGTTTTTAACTCTTTTTGCTCCTACTTCAACTTCTAATCTTTTTTCTAAGATTGGATCTTGGGTGGTTACGCCGACTGGACACTTCCCTGTATGGCAGTGGTGACAAGTTCCTGGCGCAGTACCTAGGGCGGCGTAGTCTTCAAGGGCGGAATAATGGGTGTCGTTTTGAATGTAGGTTTCACTATTGCAGCCCAAAGCCATTAATATACCTTGACCTATGGATACTGCATCTGCGCCCAGTGCGATCGCTTTTGCTACATCTGCCCCAGTCCGAACCCCGCCAGAAACAATTAATTGCACTTTCCCTTTCATGTCCAAGTCTTCTAAAGCTTCTACTGCTTGACGCACGGCGGCTAAGGTGGGAATGCCTACGTGTTCGATAAATACAGTTTGCGTGGCGGCGGTTCCCCCTTGCATACCATCAACTACAATCACATCTGCGCCTGCGTGGACGGCTAGTTTGACATCGTTAAATGTCCGCGAAGCCCCAACTTTAACAAAAATAGGTTTTTCCCAGTCGGTTAGTTCTCGCAATTGCTGAATTTTGATTGTTAAATCGTCTGAACCCGTCCAATCAGGATGGCGACAGGCTGAACGCTGATCGACTCCTTCGGGTAATGTCCGCATTTGAGCAACTCGCGGATTGATTTTTTGTCCTAATAACATCCCGCCACCGCCGGGTTTTGCCCCTTGTCCGATGACTATTTCAATCGCGTCAGCCGATCGCAAATCGTCGGGATTGAAGCCGTAGCGCGACGGTAAGCACTGGTAAATCAATGTTTTGGAGGATTGTCTTTCTTCTTGAGTCATGCCGCCGTCGCCTGTAGTTGTCGATGTTCCCATCTGCGTCGCCGCTTGTCCTAAAGCTTCTTTGACATTGGCAGATAAGGAACCGAAACTCATTCCGGCGATGGTGATGGGAATTTCTAGTTCAATTGGTTTAGTAGCGTAGCGCGTCCCTAAAACAGTTTTGGTAGAACATTTTTCTCGATAACCTTCTAAGGGGTAGCGCGATAAAGATGCACCTAAAAATACTAAGTCGTCAAAATGAGGTACTTTGCGTTTTGCACCTAATCCGCGTATTTCATAGAGTCCGTGCGCGGCGGCATTTTGAATATAGTTAAGGATAGTGCGATCGTATCCCCATGATTGTTTGTTAGATTGAATCGGATTCATATTAGTTACAAATATAGATAATTAGTATTCTTGCTTTGCGTCTGCATTCCAGTGATAAAGCTGCTTTGCTGATGCAACTCGTTTGAACTCTTGGGAGTTATAGGAAAAACCTGCTTTGTCGAGTAATTCCCCAACTATTAAATAATCGGCTTCTAACATTGGTTCAATTTGGGCATCTGCGCCTAATGATTTGATGTTTCCTCGGACATAAATGACGGCTTCATAAAGGGAATCTCCTAACGCTTCTCCCGCATCGCCACAAACAATAATTCGCCCAGCTTGCGCCATAAAAGCGGAAAAACTACCGACATTTCCACCCACAACAATATTTCCACCTTTAAGGGAAATACCGCAGCGCAAACCTGCATTACCATTAATAATTAGTAACCCTCCGTGCGCCGAAGCACCCGCAGAGACAGACGCAAAGCCTTTGACTTGGACTCGTCCAGACATCATGTTTTCGGCAACTCCTGTACCTGCATTACCTGTAATAGTTACGTTGGCTAGTTTGTTCATGCTGGCGGCGTAATAGCCTGTATGTCCGATAACTTCGATGTCTACAGGTGTATTTAAACCAATCGCGATGTTATGTGCGCCGTCGGAATTAATAATTGTTACTTGACTTGCATTGTCTACTAAGTTGTGATGCAGATATTGATTGACTTCTCGCACGGAAGTTTGGGCAAGATCGAAAGTTATGCTTTCCATACATACATCTCCTCTGGTACGGGTTCGTAAATATGGGCGTGTTTTATATCGGGTAAATGAGCGAGGGAACGAAATTCAGAGGCGATCGCAACATAATCATCTGTTTCCGCCACTACCGCAGGTTTGCAACCAAAAGCATCGCGTACTAATGCTAGTTTATCCGCCGTACCCATTAAAAATGTATAAAATCCGTCTAATTCCTCAAACCCTTTATTCATAGCCGCTTCTAAGTCATCGCCTTCTTGCATTCGCCATTCCAAAAACCGACAAGCAGCTTCGGTATCGTTATCGGTTTCAAACTTAATTCCGCGTGGTTCGAGTTTGCGGCGAATTTCGTTAGGATTAGATAGAGATCCATTGTGAACTAAGCAAAAGTCTTCTCCCGCCGTGAAAGGGTGGGCGCGATCAGGTGTAACGGCGGATTCTGTCGCCATGCGGGTATGTCCGACTAAATGAGAACCTTTGAGAGATTGAAAGTTGTAACGATGAGCAACATCGGCGGGTGTGCCAATATCTTTGTATAAATCAATGGTGCGTCCGGTTGAAAGTATATGTAACTGTGGATAATTTTGTTTTATCCACTGCTTTACGATATCTGGGGAAAGGTGAGAAGTTAAAACAGTGCGATCGCCCACTGGTAAGGTTAAATTAGCCTCAATCCCAAAATGGGTTTGATAATTGTGCGCTAATCCTTGCCAATCAAACTTACTTCCAGAATACAAACTATATTTACGATCATTGTCTGCTACGGGTTCTGTAAACACAGCTAATCCCGCCGAATCCGATCCGCGATCGCTCATTCCCATCAACATCGGCATCATTAATTTGCCTAAATGCTCCCGTAATTCGGGTTTTTTAACCAATAATCCCACAATTCCACACATTTTTAGAAAAACTCCAAATACTTTTTAACTTCCCACTCGGAAACATGGCGCATATATTCCACCCATTCCATCCGTTTAAGGCTAATAAATTCCTCTGCTAATACTCCTAAAGCGCCTGTGATTACTTCGTCAGCTTCTAAAGCATCAAGGGCCTGGGAGAGACTTTGAGGTAAAGTTTGAATGCCTTTATCTTTGAGTTCTCGGTCGGATAGATCGTATAAATTATTGTTGTAGGGTTCCCCCGGATCTAGCTCTTTTTCGATGCCGTCTAAGCCTGCTGCGATCGCAACTGCTGTAGCTAAATAAGGATTGCACGATCCATCAGCTAAACGTAATTCTAAGCGCCCTCCAGGAATCCGCACCATAGTAGAACGATTATTGTCTCCGTAACTTATGTAAGCAGGGGCCCAAGTTGCACCGCTTAGACTTCTCCCTACTACTAAACGTTTGTAGGAGTTAATCGTTGGGGCGCAAATCGCCGTCAATGCTGGGGCGTGAGCTAATAATCCGCCCAGGAAATGATAAGCTAGTTTTGATAATCCTAGATTTTTTTCGTCGGTATCATCAGCAAATAAGTTACTTTTGCCATTGGAGATTGACATATGTATGTGCATTCCGTTACCGGAACGATTGGCGAAAGGTTTAGGCATAAATGAGCAAATTAAACCCATTTCTTTGGCTATTTCTGAAGCCGCCATTTTAAAGAAAATGTAGCGATCGCACGATGTCAACGCATCGGTATAAGTATAATTAATTTCAAACTGACCGTTAGCATCTTCGTGATCGATTTGATAAACGTCAAACTCCACCGCTTGCAAGGAGTCTACCAATTTTTCAATAAAAGCCCGACTGCGATCAAGTCCCTTGTAGTCGTAGCAAGGTTTTTCTAAATTATCGGTGCGATCGCATGGGTAAATATTCCCGCGTTTGTCTTGGTAGAGTAAAGAAAATTCTGGTTCTAATCCTGTGTATAAAGTCCAGCCAAGTTGCTTCAGCTTTTCTAACTGCTGCATTAATATAAAGCGAGAATCGTAAGGGTATGGTTGTCCTTTAACATTACCAACGCAGACTACACGGGCAAATCCGGGCATCCAAGGTACTAAAGATAGTGTGGTTGAATCGCCTACCGCCATAAAATCCGGGCTATTTGGCTGCATTCAAAGTCCCCAAATGGCAAAACCTGCAAAACCCGCCCCCGGATTGAGAATATCGTCAAAATGTGATGCTGGTACTGCTTTTGTTTTGGCTGCGCCGTGAATATCAACAAATTGCGCTAGTACAAATTTGACTTTGTTTTCGGCTAAAAATTGTTTTGCTTGTTCTGGTGTCATTAATTATCTTCCTTTTTTATAAATGTATAAAGACGTTGCACCGCAACGTCTCTACAATAATGTTTTTACAGCGATCGCACCGCCGCCTAATTCAGATCCGATCGCATTTAAGGTTTGCCATAAATACACCCCAAACGTACAATCGCACCAAATTCTGTAAAATGGTTGTTCCTGAAGAACTCCCGGAATTACTGTGACATTTACACCCGCCATTGAAGTTAAAATTACTGGATTCTCGGTAATTGATAACGATTGAAAGTTAAAGTTGCAAGTCTGTAAGAGTAATTCGTTTACCTTTGTACCAATGAGTGCGATCGCTAAATCTTGTCTTAAAACTGGGTAAACCTTTGGTGGAGGAGACTTACAAGCCTTTATTAACTGAGGTGCAATCGTCCGATCTTCAATCAAAAATTCATTTGTACCCAAACGGGCAATAATTCCTCCTTTTGAGAGGAAACACCAACTATTCGGAAAATCGGGTACAGCTATTGATTGTGTAGCTAACCAAGCTTCTGCAAGTTCACCTTTAACGCCAAATCGAGGAATAAAAGATAAATCGACAATTTCTAACTCTGTTACGTTGTCAACTACTTGCATTTCATTAAAATCGCCAATCATATTAAAACGCTTAGTAGGATTCATCTACCTACCTCCTGACGTTGGCTTGCTGCTTTTTGGCGCAGATTACCAGGATCGTAAAATGGTGTAGGACATATAGTTGCAGATATAGATGTGCGATCGCTTAACTTAATTAAAAATTCTCCTTTGTCTATAAGTTCGGGTGTAACGTAAGCTAAACCTATATAACGTTGCCTAGTTGGACTAAAAGCAATACTTGTAACACGCCCAGCGATATCATTGCGATCGATGACTAAATGGCATTCTTGCGGCGGTGTAACTATATCAGCTTCTAACATGAAACCGACAAGTATATGTTTTATCTCACCTTTGGCAACAATTTGTAAGCTACGCTGACCGATAAAAAAGGGTTTATCCATCTTTACCGCCCATTCTAAATTTGCTTCAATTGGTGTTGTTAAGCCATCCGTATCTTGACCGATAATTAAATGACCTTTTTCTAACCTCAACACTCGCTGCGCTTCTACGCCAAAAGCTGCAATTTGATAGTCTTTTCCAGTTTCTAATAGCGTATCCCAAAGCGCTGGGGCAAATTCGGCGGCGATATGAATTTCATAACCCCATTCACCTACAAAACCCACACGCATTAACAACGCTGGAATGTCTGCAATTTCTGCCTCGCGGACTGCTAAATAAGGAAAAGCCGTACTATCGAGATCGATATTAGTTAATTTAGTTAAGAGTTCCCTTGCATAACATCCGGCTAGATTAATTGCTGATCGCGCTCCTGTTAAATTAACAATCCCACAATCTAATTGCCACATTGCATTTAAACGCGACAACTCCCGATATATCTGCGTTGCACCAGAAGTTGTAGTTGTAAAGTAAAAATGCTCAATTCCTAACCTTGCAACTACGCCATCATCAACTATTACCCCGGTTTCATCTAGCATCAGTGCATAACGAGTTGTCCCAACAGTCATATTACTGTAACGTCCGGTGTAAACTCTTTCTAGAAATTCCGCCGCCTCAGCGCCTCTAATTTCAATTTTGCCTAAAGTCCCAACATCAATAATACCAACGCGATCGCGCACTGTTGTAACTTCAAACTCAATACACTCTTTTCTACTTTTACCTAGTTGAGTGTAATACTCTGGTCTACTCCACATTCCCACCGACATAAAGCACGCGCCCAAAGCTTCATGACGGCTATGCAAAGGAGTTTGTCTAAAAGGTGTAAAACCTCGTCCGGCTAAGTGCGACATCGGTACAGGATGAAAAAAAGGTCTAGCGGTAGTTGTTCCTACTTCTCCCGGCGATTTCCCGGTAATTTTTGCCAAAATTCGTAAAGCATTCATATTAGAATGTTTGCCTTGACTTGGGCCCATTCCCACTGTTGTATAGCGTTTTAATAGTTCAATGTTGTCAAAACCTTCTTGGATCGCGTTTACAAAATCTTTGTATTGCAAGTCTTCGTCAAAGTCTACAAACTCCTTACCTTTCGGATGCGGTGCGATCGCCCAGTCGTAAGAAGGCGGTTCAATTTCTGGGGCAATATAAATATCTAATTTATCGCCTAAGCCTAAGTAATTAGCGGCTTCTAGCCCTGATCTTTTACCATCAAGTAGTTTTTGGTCAAAATCAAACACACCATTTACCCGTCCACAGGCGAACACTCCCGGCGGCAAGGTTTCGGGGACAAACTGCTGTAAAAAGTCATCAAAGCGCATTTTAGTACCCGCTTGATACAGCAAGTTAGCAGCAGATGCCCAACCTACACTCATAACAATGCCATCACAGGCAATTTTTTTAGTTATTTGACTATCAATCGGAGAGATAACAGCACTTGCAACTCCATCACAGGCGGGGTTTGGTTTGGCTTCAATGATGCAATAACCGGGGTAAATTGGAATAGAGAGCGATCGCACTTTTTCTGTTAATTCATTTACTGGCGGATTAGTTCTTAAATCCACTACTGCCATTACTGTTACATCATGGGCGACTAAATCTAAAACCGCTTGATATCCATCCTTATTTGCTAATAAAACTACCGCCCGATTCATCGGCTTGACAGCGTAGCGATAAATCAACTTTTGCGCCGCCGATGCTAACATTACTCCTGGTAAATCGTTGTTGCGAAATACCGCAGGTTGTTCGTAAGCGCCTGTTGCTGCAATTACTGTCTTTGCACGCATTTTAGACAAATAATTGCTATTAACTAAAGGTATCAGGCGATCGGCGTAATAACCTGCTGCTTGGGTTGCTGTATAGATTCTAATTTTGGGATGATTAAAGACGTTGCAGCGCAACGTCTCTACATTACCAATTTGGGCATTTTCATCAACAATTACAACATCTGCGCCGGATTCGGCGGCGGCGATTGCTGCGGATAATCCCGAAACACCTGCACCTATTACCAATACATCGCAAAAATCATAACGTTTTGGGGTACGAATATGAGGCGTATTTGTATCCAGTTTACCTAAGCCGCTAATATTGCGAATAGTGCGTTCCCAAAAAGGAAATAGCTTTTTATTGTGAAAAGCTTTGTAGTAAAATCCTACGGGGAGAAAAGCTGAGAAGAAGTTGATAATGCTGGCGCGATCGCTTTCTACTCCACCAAAAGTATTTACAGCTTCTAAAATCATTCCCTGATTTAACGGCGTAATATCTCCTCGCACGTTCAGTTTTTGCCCATCTTGCATCAAAGCATTGATATCATGGTTAGCCATGCTTAAAATGCCGCGCGGACGATGATATTTAAAGCTACGCCCAAGTATACGTTGCCCCGATGCCCACAATGCACTACTTATAGTGTCCCCCTCATAACCCCAATAACGCCTACCTTCAAAGGTAAAATCAATACGCTGATGGCGATTTATCCATTCTCCATTTATCGGAGACAGTCGATTACTCATAAAGCCCCCTGATACAAATAAGTTTTAATAATTTCGTCAGTTTGGGTATTTCTTTCAGCAATAAACCAAGTATTGCTAGGAGTATGACACCACCATTCTTTTTTTATTCCTGCTTCGCCATTGCGGTTAAACACATAATCCGCCCAAGTCAAGTCATCTGTTGTTTGCGGATTGGGCATTAAACGCACTTCACCACCGCAAACAAACTCAGCTACAGGTCTAGCGCCATTAATCGGACAAGTTACAATAATCATTTAGTGTCCCACCGAAGCCGCGCCTTTTTCGCCAACCAAGGCATGATTAATAAACCGAGAAGGGGAAAAATCTGTAATTAAATCATGATTGCGATCGCACGCCACAGTATAAGCCATTGTTTTACCGCATACGGGAGTCGCTTTAAAACCCCAAGTTCCCCAACCTGCATCTAAATAAAACCCCTCAATATCTGTCTTTCCCATAATTGGCGCAAAATCCGGTGTCATATCTGCCATTCCCGCCCATTGGCGCACTACTTTAACGTGGGAAAGCATGGGGAATAATTCAAGCATATGCGCCGCCAATCCTTCAGTAAAATCAAAAGTAGAACGGGTAGAATGCAACTCATAAGGGTCTAAAGATGCACCCATAACTAACTCTCCTCTAGCAGTTTGACTAACATAGACGTGCAAACTACCAGATACTATGATTGGATCTAACCAAGCTTTCATTGGTTCGCTGACCATTGCTTGCAAAGGGTGAATTACTATAGGCGACTTCATTCCCACCATTTTCAACATCCGAGGTGTAGATCCAGCTACCGCACACAATACTTTAGGTGTGGAAATATTGCCGCGCGAAGTTCTGACCCCCGTAATTTTGCCCCCTTCAACCTCAATTCCCAAAACTTCCGTCTGCTGGTGAATTTCCACCCCGCGCAAGTCTGCACCGCGTCCGTAGCCCCAAGCCACAGCATCATGACGCGCAATACTTCCGGGTGCGTGATACAAAGCCCCCAAAACCGGGGCATTTCCGCCGCAACTTATATCCATATACGGACAAGCTTTAAGCACTTCTTGGGGACTCACCAACTCGCTATCAATCCCAAAATGCTTATTTACTTCCGCCCTCCAACGCATTGTTCTTACCGATGCGTCAGTATGCGCCAGCGTAAAGTGTCCGCGCGTAGAGTAAAACAAATTTAAGTCAAAATCTTGCGCCAAATCTTGCCACAATTTGACCGATTGGTCGTAAAACTTCACTCCTTCTGGGGTGAGATAGTTAGAACGAATAATTGTTGTATTGCGTCCCGTATTTCCGCCGCCAATGTAGCCTTTTTCTAAAACCGCAACATTAGTTATCCCATAATCTTTCGCTAAATAATAAGCCGCCGCCAGTCCATGACCGCCACCGCCAATAATGACCGCATCGTAGCCCGATTTGAGGCGATCGCACTGCCGAA
>CAJQOK010000393.1 GCA_905479905.1 uncultured Aliterella sp. | reverse complement strand
AGCTTGAACTAGCGTCAATTGCGCGTCACCCGTGCCTGGCGGCATATCAACGATGAGATAATCTAATTCTCCCCACTGTACTTGATAGAGAAATTGGCGAATTACACCGTTTAACATGGGGCCGCGCCAAACGACAGGCTGATCGCGGTCAATTAAAAAGCCCATCGAAACAAGCTTAACGCCGTGATTAAAAGCTGGTTCTAGTACGTCTTGTTTGCCGTTGTTCTGCACTAAAATTTTCGCATCTGCAAGTCCTAACATCGTTGGCGCGTTGGGCCCATAAATATCGGCATCTAGTAAGCCAACTTTTGCCCCAGTTTGTGCCAAAGCTACCGCAATATTTACAGCTACAGTGCTTTTGCCTACGCCACCTTTACCGCTAGAAATTGCCACAATATTTTTTACCCCAGCAATTCCCGTGCGATCGGGTAAGCCTTTTTGTTGGGGAGTTTCGGCGGTTACATCTATCAAAACCTCGGTTACGCCAGGTAATTTTTTTACAGCTTTAGTGCAATCTTCAACAATAAATTCTCGCAACGGACAAGCGGGGGTTGTAAGTACCAAAGTAAAGCTAACTTTGCCGTTATCTATGACAACGTTGCGAATCATATTCAGTTCTACCAGGCTTTTTTGCAGTTCTGGATCTTGAACTGGTCGCAATACTTCTAATACTGAACTAGCATTAAGGGTTTCAATCATAGTGTTTTAAAAACAAAGCATACAGCAAGGATTGTACTTCTTTCTGCATCTTAGCTTTCTCAGGCGAGACAAGTTTTGCGGCTAATTAAAACTCAAAACTATTTTTTGGGTTTTTGGCAACTCTAGGCAACCCATCGGCGGCTTTTTCGGCGGCGGCTGCCAATGCTGCGGCGACCTTGGCGGCGTAAGGACGGGAAAAAGACCAAATCAACGGCGACAACCAGCCATTAAGCGTTACTGAGTAAGAAATACAGTTACCGCAGACTGTAGACTCTACTCGATAAGTTACTCTTTCTTCTATTCCAGGAATTGCAATTACTCTGACACTTAGCAATTCTCCAGGTCTAACCATTTCCACAAAAATTCTTACAGGAATGGGGCCTAAGCGCGTTACTGCTTGATAAATTAAGCCTGGTTTTGGTACTACCCCACTGGGAACATTGGTACTTGATAAGACTGGATGCCAGGAAACATCTGCCAAATTTACCACTGTTCGCCACAATTCATCTACTGAGGCGGAACTAATAACTTGATAGGTTCGTGCTAAAGAACATCGAAACCAGCGCTGTTTGCGGTGGATAAATTTGGACAAACATTTGTGCATTTTTCTAAATGTCCTTTCTAAGCACTTTTTATACAATTTTGGCATTGCAACCCAAACCTTAGTTTAGTTTTTCACATAGTTGCAATTTGTTTCTATACCATTTTGCTCAATATTATCTCTCTCAAAAATTTTGTTTAAGATACGTGAGATGCGATCGCTTGTTAAGCCTGATTTGAGCGAAAATAGTTGCAGCGTTTGTCTCGCTCCCAACATAGCGAAATTAAATAGCATATTTGTTAGTACAACCTAACAAATATAGTAAAACTTAACTTTTCTTTAAATTTAGTAAATTATGACTACTGCCTCAATCCATACACCCACCGCCTTACCCCCAGAAAATGCCAAAGATCAAGTCAGACAAATGATGCAAGGTTTGCAAGATGAAATTTGTCAAGCTTTAGAACAGGTTGATGGAGTAGGCAAATTTCGTCAAGATGCTTGGGAAAGAGAGGAAGGCGGTGGTGGGCGATCGCGGGTAATGCGCGATGGCGATGTATTTGAACAAGGTGGGGTAGGTTTTTCCGAAGTTTGGGGGACACATTTACCACCGTCAATTTTAGCCCAGCGTCCCGACGCAGAAGGGCATAGATGGTTTGCAACGGGTACATCAATGGTTTTACATCCCCGTAATCCTTACGTGCCTACCGTACACCTAAACTATCGCTATTTTGAAGCTGGCCCGGTTTGGTGGTTTGGTGGTGGAATCGATTTAACTCCTTACTACCCTTTTGCAGAAGATGTTAAGCAGTTTCATTTAACTATGAAGCAAGCCGCCGATACTCATAACCCTGAATACTACCCAGTATTTAAGAAGTGGTGCGATGAATATTTTTACTTAAAGCATCGCAACGAAACTCGCGGCGTGGGGGGGATATTTTTTGACTATCAAGACGGACAAGGAGAATTGTATCGCGGTACAGATCCAGAGGGCCCAGCAGGCAAGTATAACCAGCAAATTGGCAAACCAGATCCGCGCAGTTGGGAAGACTTATTTAGCTTTGCGCGAGATTGTGGGAAAGCATTTTTACCTGCTTACTTGCCAATTGTCGAAAAACGTAGAGAAATGGAATATAGCGATCGCCAGCGTAATTTTCAATTGTATCGTCGCGGACGTTATGTAGAATTTAATTTAGTTTACGACCGGGGGACAATTTTCGGCTTGCAAACCAACGGACGCACCGAGTCGATTTTGATGTCTTTACCGCCCTTAGTACGTTGGGAATACGGCTATCAGCCAGAACCTAACACTCCCGAATCAGAACTATACGAAACCTATTTAAAGCCCCAAGATTGGGCTAATTGGTAATTGGTAGTTGGTAATTGGTAATTGGTAATTGGTGATCCCCATGCACGCGCTTTCTATTCCTACCTGGATTATCCACATTTCTAGCGTTATCGAGTGGATTAGCGCTATTTGGTTAATTTGGATTTACGGCGAAACGACAAAAAACCGCTCTTGGTTTGCTTTATCCTTCGCCATGCTACCAGCTTTAATTAGTGCGATGTGTGCTTGTACTTGGCACTTTTTTGATAACTCACCTTCCTTAGAATGGTTGGTGATACTCCAAGCGGCGATGACGCTAGTTGGTAATTGTACGCTTTTAGCGGCGGGGTGGTGGATTTGGAAAACAAGTAAATTAAAACCAGAAACAAATTCCAAATTACAGCCAAATTCTTCTAAACTAGACGCATGATTTCTAAAGAAACTCTGTTTGCTTTATCTTTGTTTCCTTACTTAGGTTTCTTGTGGTTTCTCAGCCGTACTAAGCTAATGCCACGTTTGGCACTGATGGGCTTTTACGGAACTTTAGTTTTTGTTGCTGTTACTATCCCTGCCGGAATTTACGCTCAAGTGCATTATGGTAAGTCTTTAGCTAATGTTGATTGGCTGCATGGTTCGGCGGAGTCATTTTTAACAGTGTCTAATATCATACTGGTATTGGGTTTTAGACAAGCTTTGATGGCGGCTAAAAGCTCGCAATGACATCAAAATGTAGAGACGTTGCAATGCAACGTCTGTTAATTTATACGGTAACTGGTAGGCGATCGCGGTTGTGTGTTTCCTCAAAGTTAATTATTGGCCCCTTGGGAACAATTCTTGTCGGGTTAACATTGGGATGACTTCTGTAATAATGCCGTTTGATATGATCGATATTACAGGTTTCTTTGATTCCTGGCTGCTGGTACAAGTCTTTAAGGTAATTCCAGAGGTTAGGATAATCAACAATGCGGCGCAAGTTACATTTAAAATGGACGTAATATACAGCGTCGAAGCGCAACAAAGTAGTAAACATAAACCAATCAGCTTCAGTAATGCGATCGCCACATAAATATCGTTGGTTGGCTAAAACACTTTCCCAGCGATCAAGATTTGCAAATAATTCAGTCACAGCTTCATCGTAAGCCGATTGAGTCGTCGCAAAACCTGCTTTATAAACGCCGTTATTTATTGGTTGATAGATAGCATCGGCTATTTCATTAATGGCGCTTTGCAATTTTTCAGGATAAAAATCAACATCATTTTTTGCATACGCCTCAAACTGAGTGTCAAACATCTTGACAATTTCACGAGACTCGTTATTGACAATCGTGCCTGTTTGTGTATCCCACAACACGGGAACTGTTACCCGTCCGCTATAGTTAGGCTCGGCTTTTAAATAAAGTTCCCACAAGTAGCGAGTATTGTTGACAGTATCGGGAATGCAACCGGGTTCTGTATCTGAGAATTCCCAACTATTTTGGTCAATTTCTGCCGCTACCACCGATAG
>CAJQOK010000392.1 GCA_905479905.1 uncultured Aliterella sp. | reverse complement strand
ACCGTCTGGATTTGAGCAAGAGGAAGTAGCATAATTAATTAGTCTGTGGGGGGAGAAGCTAGTGCAGAAAATAAGCTCGTTGTATCCATCAAACCGATTTGCGACGCTTGAGTCTCAACTTTTTTGCCCCAAGCTTCCTCGCTTAGAGTCTGTGAAATATTGCCAATTGCAACGGAGGTTGCCGCATCAGCAACTTGAGCATCAACGGTTGAATCGTAAATTGATTTCAAAATTGAAGTCGTATCGCCACTTTGGATAGCAATTTGCTTGAGTACATCTTGGGTAACATTTGAAGAAGAAGCCGTTGCCGATGCTTGTAAAGAACTCGCCGCCGCTTGGGCAGTCATTTCTTTAACATCTTTAATCCGGCTTTGACCTTGACTACTGAGTAAGTTTTCGGAAACTGCGCTAGTGGTTTTAGAGTCTACCTGCCCTTGCAATATTTGACTTAAGGCAGTAGACCCTATGCCAAAAGAGCCTTGCTGTCCATCTTTTACACTTGCTGCTAAGTCAATAGCTTTCTGCACTTCCTCTGGGATAGGAATACCCAATTCTCCACTGGCAACTTCAATCCCTACTAAAATTTCTCCTAGGTTCTCTGAAGCTACGGCTTTATAAAAATCCTCTGCCGCCGTCAGGTATTCTAAATACTGTGAAACATCAACTCCCGCCGCCCCAAAAAGAGATGATAGCTGCGACGGTATACTTATTCCACTAGCTTTTATAGGGCTAAAAACTGCCAAGGTTGAGACGGCGATTAATCCTCCAGCAATTAGTAAACGCTTCTTTGATTTGGGTAATGGTTGAATTACAGTCATAGTTCCTCAAGGTTTTTTACGTGGTTGAGCCTTTTCTGAGAATTGGTCTATCTGCTTCTTTAGTGCCTCGCTATCTCTTTCCCATTGATAAATAGGTCGTTTACGCGGTTGATTCTTTGAAACTGCAAATACAACCATTGCCGAAATAATCATTGCTATAGCCACAAAAAGGATGGGCTGAGTGCGGATTGCCTGTAAAACTTTATTCGTTGTCATCTTTTTACCCTTTCGGAACGACCGTCTATACTACTTGCTCTAAATTGATTTGCCAGGGCGTTGATTGCCTTAAATTTGTCACCTCCAGCATTTGCATAAGCTTGTTGGCGTACTGTTACTTCATCGGTGTTGTTCATCAGTAGGGCGTGGTGAGCGAAGCTAGGGTAGTGCTTGCCAAATAGGTGATTATCTTCCGTACTGATTAGCCACTGACGCGCAAATTCACTATCGGGAAGTTGAAACGACCTGCTGATATTTTGCTGAAGAACCGTTTCTGGAATCCCTTGTTTGACCAAAGTTGGGATAGCCCCAGCTTTTATTTGGCCGATTAAGTAAGTCGTAATGTTGTCTAGTATTTGCGATGACACTTTAGAGCGTTCAATGCTTTTCAAGTCTTGCCCCAACAGTGCAAACCAAATCCCGGCTTTACGACCTTTGGCACACACAGAGGCAGCAATCTCGGCAAAAGATTCGTAGTTGAATAAATAAGACCCCTCATCTATTGGTAAGAAAACTTTTTTAACACTCAGAGCGCGAGTAATGGCACTGGAATAAGCTGAAACTGCTAGAGGTGCAGCATCTTGGTCATCGTCGATATTTCCTAGGGCGTAGACAACTAAGCGCGAGTCAGTCCGAAAAGTTGATGGAGATGCGATCGCTCTGCCAATCTTGCCTACTAAACAAGACTCTAATTGCAGCCTAATGGAACTTATCGCGTCTTTGATTTCCGGTGTGGTCGCAGGCATATAGTCAATATGCACAAATTTGATTAAATCGTGCAAAGTTGGCATTCTTTGCCAATCAGCAGAGCCGAATCCGCCATCATGAGCCGCATTGTACCGTTGAGTAATCGTTGCATCGAGGAAGTATTCATGCAGGGCAAGGTTGAAAATTTGTTTGTACAACCGCCGAACTTTGCCCTCATCTTCTTTATCTAATGTCAGAACCATTAGCCCGGACATTATTGTATCGCGGCACAGGTTAAATTTAGCATCGTATTCCTCAGCGTCAGTAAACATCCTAAAATCAGGAGTTTGTAGCAGGTTGTTAGACTCTTTAGAGGTATTGAAATATGCTCCACCTAGAAAATCAGTAATCGGGTCGAAGGAACCAGTACCATCTCCCCGCGTAGAATCAATGATAAAGGTGTGAAAGTTTCGGATGTGAAAATTAAATATGACATCCGCGAACATTTCCGTCTTCCCGGCTCCCGTTTTTCCTAACACAATGGTGTGTTGAGGGCGACTGAAAGGGTCGAAATACAAAGGTGTGTTACCACGCACGGAAATAAATTCAACGCCTTTAGTTTCAACAGTTTGGTCGAAAACTAAGGGGATTAAGCCTGGAGCAACCTCTGTCGTATCTAGTAACTGCCTTTTGTAAGGATGGGTTAAAAGTGTACTCCAAGTAAACGGTAATGTTTCTAGCCAAATCTCATCAGCGTACCCCGTCTCGCGCGTTACTACTGCCCCTTCAAATAAAGAGGTAAAGTTTTGCATCGCTCGGTTTAACGCCTCGGGAGTAGGACGGTAGATTAGTGCCGTCCACGCAAAGCGCATCGCGTGTTTCCCTTCGAGTAGCTGTTCGTGATCCTCCAAAGATTTGCGGGTGTTGAACATCGCTCCAGGGTCTAACCGATTGCGATTACT
>CAJQOK010000391.1 GCA_905479905.1 uncultured Aliterella sp. | reverse complement strand
AACTTCTCGCTTCTCCCCAAGAATTACTCAATCTCCGCCCTTAAATATTTCCCCCCTTTTTGTAAATATTTTCCCCCCTTCTTAAGGGGAGTCAAAAAGCGGTGTAGCTTTCTCTTACAAACTTTTGTGGAAGGAAACCTTCACTCGCGTAGTTTGCGCTGCTCTCCGCTTTGTTGACGTGTTTTTGGGGGGATCTACCCCACCAAACCAGAACGCAAAGCCCTTACCGCCGCCTGGGTGCGGTCATCAGCGCACAACTTATTTAAAATATTCCTAACGTGAGTTTTCACTGTTCCCACAGTAATATAAAGCTTCTCGGCAATTATGGCATTGCTACAACCTTCGACAATTAGCTGCAAAACTTCTAATTCCCTTTCTGTGAGCGGGTAAGCCGCAATCATTTGATCGTACTCCGCATCGGCGGCATTAATAGATACAGTTTTGCCATCAGCTACCACGCTTTCTATGCTTCCTTCGGGGGTTTGCTGGGCTTGTTGCAGAACAATTCGGGCGATCGCTGGATCGATCCACGCATTGCCGCTATGAGTGACGCGCAAGGCTTCTAGCAAATTATCAAAACTAATATCTTTCATGCAATAGGAGTCAGCCCCCGCCGCAAAAGCTGCTAGTACCGCCTCTTTGTTGTCGCGCAGTGTCAAAATCAAAACTTTAGTTCTTGATTCGTCATTAGTATCTTGACTAGCCTTTAATTGCCTCGTTAGCTCAATTCCATCTTTATCTGGTAAGCCAATATCAATAATGGCAATATCTGGACGTTCTGCTTCTAGCAGTTTTAGCCCGTCACTAGCATTAGCTGCTTCCCCCACTACTTCAATCTCTTGACGCTGCTGCAATGCAGTTCTAATCCCCACACGGGTGAGATCGTGGTCTTCAATTAATGCAACGCGAATCTTACTCATTATCAACGTCCGCCGTGTTTACTACGCTTTACTTTAAAACAATCGAATTTATAGAAAATCGATTGGCGATCTATTCTCCATTTAAGCAATACAATCTATTTGCCTTAATCTTATTGGTATTTTAATAATACAGAAAATTAATATTCCTTTAGCTTTTAGGAGTAGATCGCGTCTACTAGAGTATCAAATTTAGAGTATATATAATTATTGCTCTAAAATTGCAGGAACTAAAAAGCAGAAAAAATGTTTAAGTTTTGCCCTTTATAATCCATATTTCTGATGAGTAGCGACGAACTAAGTGAATTGGAGTTATTAGCTTGGGGATTTGAGCGGAGTTTGCACCCCGAAGACTGCGATCGCCTGCTGGCAACTAGGCAACAAGCTATCAGCAATAATCAGCCCTATCAAATTATCTACCGTCTCCAAGCGCCTGATAGTAGTTATAATTCTTTTTTAGAGCAAGGTACACCTGTAAAAGATAATTGGGTAGTCAGTTGTCAGCCCAACTTTAGTTTGCTCGAAAATGCGCCTCAACATCATTTCACCGCCTTACAGCAAACTCCTCTAGCAGTAATTGAGTGGAATCTAAATTTTGAGGTGGTCAAGTGGGATGCTGCCGCCGAAGCAATTTTTGGCTACTGTAGCCGCGAAGTCATCGGTCGTCATGCTGCAACTTTAATTATCACCGCAGGTAGCTTAGAGCAAATTAACCAAATTTGGGGCGAACTTATCCACCAAAGAGGCGGTACTCGCAGCCTTAACGAAAATCTTACTAAAGAAGGGAAAGTAATTGTTTGCGAATGGTACAACCAACCATTAATTAATAGTGATGGTAATATATTTGGGGTAACTTCTTTAGTTACAGATGTTACCAGTCGTACTAAGGCGATCGCCGGATTGAGCGTTTTTAATGCCGAATTAGAACGACGAGTACGCAATCGTACAGCCCAAGTAGAGGAATTATCTGTTTTAGAGCAAGCCTCCAGAGCAGAAGCCCTTGCTAGTAAGCAGTCTCACTACAACTCCCTAGAAGCCCTGCAACAAAGCGAAGAACGCTATCGATCTTTAGTCATTGCTACTTCGCAAATTGTTTGGACAACCGACGCGCAGGGGCAAGTTATGGATATGCCCTACTGGAGAACTTATACAGGTCAAAGCGAAGCAGAAGTTAAAGGCTGGGGCTGGTTAGCGGCGGTGCATCCAGACGACCGTGATCGCACCACCAACGCCTGGAATCAAGCTTTGCAAACAAAAAGCCTCTACGATACCGAATACCGGATTCGCGCCACAGATGGCAGCTATCGTTACTTTGCTGTGCGGGGTGTGCCAGTGATAACTAATGATGGTACTATCCGCGAGTGGGTGGGGGTATGTACTGATATTCAAGAGCGCAAAACTACCGAGGCGGCGCTAAATTCTCGTGCTAGTGAATTAGCTTATTTAACAGCTACTTTGACTAAAACTAATACCGCCTTAGAAAAGCGCAATCAGGAACTAGATCAGTTTGCTTACGTCACTTCTCACGACCTCAAAGCACCTTTACGGGCGATCGCTAATCTGTCTCAGTGGATTGAGGAAGATATTAACGACGTACTTACTGACGAAACTCGTCATCAAATGGACTTGCTACGCGGGCGCGTTCATCGCATGGAAGCTTTGATTAATGGTTTGCTACAATTTTCTCGCAGTGGGCGACTATCTACAGACAAATCCTCTGTTTCTGTCGCCTCTATCCTTGCCGAAATCCTTGACTCTCTTGCTCCTCCTGAGTCGTTTACTGTTGAAATTGCCCCAAATATGCCAACATTAGTTACCGAGAGATTGCCCTTAGAACAGGTATTTTCTAACTTGATTAGCAACGCGATTAAGCACCACCCCCGTTTTGATGGTAAAGTGCAAATTTCTTGTCAAGACTTGGGTTCGGCTTACGAGTTTGCGGTTTCCGATGATGGTAAAGGTATAGCACCCGAATACCACGAAAAAATCTTTGGCATCTTTCAAACTTTAGAAGCGCGCGATCGCACTGAAAATACTGGCATTGGTTTAGCTATTGTCAAAAAGATTGTCGAAAATCAAGGCGGCAAAATAAAAATAGAGTCGAACGAAGGCAAAGGAGCAAAATTTAGTTTTAGCTGGAATAAATAACCCAAAAAGGGCAAACTTTCGTCAATAACACCGCAAAAATTGGCAAAATAACCTCAACTTTACTTGAGATATTTTAAATTGTCAAAACATCAACCTGTCTAATGATTGATTGCTTTTATTACTTTATTCAAGATAATAAATAACATGATACTTAAAATATAATGACAGACAAAATGATGAACATCCTGCTGGTCGAAGATGACGAAGTGGATGTAATGAACGTGCAAAGAGCATTTAAAAAAAACAACATCACAAACCCACTTTTCTTTGCTTCCAATGGACTAGAAGCTTTATCTATACTAAGAGGTAGCAACGCCAAAAAAACTATACCCCAAGCAAGAAGAATAATTTTACTCGACTTAAATATGCCAAAAATGAATGGCATAGAGTTTTTACGCATCTTACGTGCCGACGAGCAATTGCAATCAATTCCGGTAATTGTTCTAACTACATCAAACGAAGATAAAGATAAAGTAGAAGCTTATAAGCTCAATGTAGCTGGATATATTTTAAAACCAGTAACTTTTTCAAGCTTCGTCGAAACTGTAGCAACTATGAATAAATATTGGAGTTTGGTAGAAATACCATAAAGCCAAATAATAATTTTTATAAAACAAGCTATTAGCTAATAGCTAAAAAGCATGGACGAGATTGTCAAAATACTGGTAGTAGACGACGATGAAGTAGATCGCATGGCGGTAAAGCGATGTCTCTCTGCTGCGGGGGTAGAAATGGCATGGCAAGAAGTAACCGAATGCCAAAGCGCGATCGCCATTGCCATAGCGCAAACCTTTGATTGTATCTTCCTTGATTATCTACTTCCCGATGGCAACGGTTTAGAATTAGTCCAGCAACTCCGCACCCTGGGTATTACTACTCCAGTAGTTGTACTCACTGGGCAAGGTGACGAACGAATCGCCGTAGAAGTTATGAAAGCTGGAGCTTTTGACTACTTACCCAAGTCAAGAATTACCCCCGAAAACTTATATCAAATCTTGCGTCAAGCTATACGTTTGTATCGTGCGGAGCAAGCCGCAACCCTTGCTAATGAACGATTAAGAGAAAGTGAAGAACGCTATCGTTTAGTGTTAGAAGGGGCAAACGATGGGATTTGGGATTGGTATTGTTCTACAAACGAAGTGTATTGCAACGATCGCCTATTAGACATTATTGGCGAAGAACGAAGTCAATTTAACCTCACTCCCCCTAATTTAATGGCACGAATGCACCCCGATGATGGGTCAAAAATTCGTCAAGCCATTACCAATCACTTGCAAAACGGAGCCAAATGCGAAGCGGAGTTTCGGATTTTACATTCGTCGGGATCATACCGTTACTGCGTCGCTAGAGGAAAAGCCCAACGCGATCGCGCTGGTTGTCCGTTGCGGATGTCAGGAATTATTAGCGACATCACCGAATCGAAGCAACTACAATTAGCCTTAGAAGCTAGTGAATTGCGCTTTAGACGTTTAGCCGACGCAAATATCATTGGCATTATTGTCACTGATGCCCAAGGCACAGTAATTGAAGCAAATGCAGCTTTTTTAAGTATGGTGGGCTACAGCGCTGAAGACTTGCGCTTGGGTAGATTGCAGGGGTCAGTAATTACCCCCAACGAGTACGAAAAAGCCGATAAAAAAGCCGCTACTGAGCTAAAAGCAAAAGGTGTATTTAGTCCCTACGAAAAAGAATACATCCGCGCTGATAGCCGCCGCGTACCAGTATTGATTGGCGGGGCGCTAGTGCAGGGCGTTGAACAAACAGCAATTTGCTTTGTAATCGATTTAAGCGATCGCAAACGCTCCGATGCCAAAATTGGTAAACTTAATCGCTCCTTAGAACGGCGAGTAAGTGAAATGCAGACGCTACTTGACGTGATTCCGATTGGAATTGCGATCGCCCATGATCCCCAATGTCTGCATATTAAAGCCAATCCAGCTTTAGCCTCACTCCTCCATTTACCAGTAAACGCCAATATTTCGTTAAGCGCTCCTGTTGATGAACGCCCAAGCTACAAAGTTTACAGCCAAGGTAGAGAGCTAGAAGCAGCAAAATTACCCATGCAACAAGCTACCGCCAAGGGCATTAGTATAGTTGATAGCGAAATGGACGTAATCGTTGCTGAAGGCAAAGAAAAAATTAAGTTAGTCGCTAATTCTGTACCTTTATTTGACGAACAAGGCAAAACTAGAGGTAGTGTAGGGGTTTTTTGGGATATCACCGAACGCAAGCGTATTGAAGAACAAGAGCGATTTTTAGCCGAAGCCAGCGCCTTATTAGCCACCTCTTTAGATTACAAAACTACTCTCACCAACTTGGCAATGGCGATCGTGTGCGGTCAAGCCGATTGGTGTACTATAGATGTCCTTGACCAAAATTCGACCCTGCGCCCAGTAGCTTCAACCCATAGAGACGGCGCAAAAATGCCCCAGTTAGCGCAATTGCGGAGTTATCCAGTCAATTTGAGAGCGAAAGTTGGTGTATCCCAGGTAATTAAGAACGGTCAAGCACAACTATACTCAGAAATTAGCCCAGAAATTAAAAAGGCAATGGTCGATACTGAGCAACGGCAAATTATGGAGAGTTTGGGCTTCAATTCGTTGTTGTGCGTACCCCTCAAAGTGCGCGGGCGGACGGTGGGGGCGATTAGCTTAGTACGCGGAGTCGGACAAAGGCTCTACGATGCAAACGATCTCCTATGGGCGGAAGATTTAGCTCGTCGTGCCGCCTTAGCCGTCGATAACGCCCGTCTTTATCAGCAGGCTACCGATATTGGGGAAAATTTGCGCCGAGCAATTATTATTTTAGGCGAACAACAGCAACAATTAAGAGTATTGCAGCGCATCACAAATCTATTAAACCAGCGTTTGACCAACTTGCCGGGATTGTTGCAAGTAATGGTGGCAGCCGTTTGTGATGGCATTGGTGAGGCGGAATTTGCCATAATTTCTCTCCACGATCCTCAAAGCCAGCAGTTAGAACTTACGGCTACGGCGGGTATTGAAAGAGCAAACTTACATTTATTATCTACTCAAGCTAATTTACTCCATCGCGTGTTTTCCACCGGAACCGCCCAATTAGTCAAAAAAAGTAAAGTATCCCCAGCCCAGTCACTGCAAGAACCTGCATCTATTTATGCCGTAGCTATTGAGTCGGCTGCATCCGGGAGACTGGGAGTAATGTTGATTGGCAATTGGCGCAATACTGAGGCTTTTGATGTGGAAGATCGCAACCTCTTAGAGGCAGTAGGGGAACAAGCTGCGATCGCTATTAACAACGCGCGGTTAATTAATGTCCTTGAAGAACGAGAAGAACGTTTAGGTTTGCAAAACGAAATCTTAGCCCAACAAAACTATGAACTAGAAGCAACTCACAATCAAATTGCCCAGCAAAACTTGCAGCTAATTGAGGCGGCGCGCATAAAATCGCAGTTTTTAGCTACCATGTCTCACGAACTGCGTACCCCCATGAATTCAGTTATCGGCTTTGCCCAAGTGTTGTTACGACAGCGTACAGCTAATCTTTCTCCAGCGCAAGCCGACATGGTAGAGCGGATTTTGAATAATGGCAAAAATCTTTTAGCCCTAATTAACGACATCCTTGACTTATCTAAAATCGAAGCTGGACGTTTAGAATTAAAGCAAGAGGAATTTGACTTAAATAAATTAATTGCCACCACTATCGCCGAACTTCGCCCCCTTGCCGAGCAAAAGCAGCTACCTATCGTGTTTCGCCTCCAGCTTGATAACCCGATAGTAATTAATGACAGTACGCGAGTGCGGCAAATTTTAGTTAATTTGCTTTCCAACGCCATCAAATTTACCGATTTAGGCAGCGTCGAAATTAGCCTCAGCCAAACAGCGACAAACAAAATATTAATCGGTGTCCAAGATACAGGCGTGGGAATTGCTGAGTCGGACTTAGAACATATTTTTGAAGAATTTAGACAAGTCGATCAAACGAGTACCAGACAATACGGAGGTACAGGATTGGGACTTACGATTATTAAATCCTTAGTCGATATGATGCAAGGTTCAATTACTGTAGAAAGTACCCTAGGGCAAGGCTCAACTTTTTACGTTTGTTTGCCTCGTCAGATAGAAGTGCAGGAGCCGCCAATAACTGTTTTAAAATAGTACAAGTTATAACTCTAGATTAGGTTAGTCTTAATTTAGTTAAGGCAAGTTAAAGGAAAAAATTACTAAAATGTCTGGACATGACATTATTGTTGTTGGTGCTTCCGCCGGGGGAGTAGAAACGCTCTGTCAACTGGTGAGTAGCTTACCTCCAGACTTAGCCGCCGCCGTGTTTATTGTGCTGCATATTCCCGTTCATGGCAAAAGTATGTTGCCTACAATTTTGAATCGGGCGATCGCCAAACAGCAAGGAGAATTGTCATCGCTGCAAGCACGTCATCCCACCGACGGCGAAGTAATCAGCCCAGGAAGAATCTATGTAGCTCCTTCTGACAAACACTTATTAATTAAAGAT
>CAJQOK010000390.1 GCA_905479905.1 uncultured Aliterella sp. | reverse complement strand
CAGTTTTCAGCAAGCTGAAACTTAATTAAAGCTGATTGTTTATCTTCTGAGCGATCGCCTATAAACAAGATTTTGTCTGCGTTGTGTGTTTCCATCTCTGTAGTGGAGTACCCAAATTTTCCCTAACTTAAGAGTCAAATTTAATTTTTCTCCATACCGGAACACTCGCAATACAATTCCACTGTCTTCTCAATCATCCGTTCGTAATCGAATACCGAAGAAGCATACTCCGCACATTGTTTACCCATTTGCAAGCGAAAGTCGCGATCGGCAAGCTTTTGAATTGCCTCTGATAAAGCCTCTGGATCATCGAAGGGAACGATATAACCTGTTTTTCCTTGCTCAATTTGATCTATCGCTCCTCCTCCTGGTGTCCGAATTGGAACTGTTCCACAGTACATGGCTTCCGCCACTACTAGAGCAAACCCTTCCAAGCGACTTGGTAGCGCAAAAATATCCGATGTCCAATATGCTTCTTGCAGGTCATCCACATACCCCAAAAAAACAAAGCAATGGGCATCATCTTCACTAGCAAAGGCATAGTCTTTAATCTGCTTCTCCTGCGCCCCAGAACCTACGAATAAACCCTTCAAAGACACTTCAGGAATAGCGTTTCTTGCTTGCCTAACGGCATCAATTAAAACATCATGACCCTTATTCCAATTGAGTCTCCCTACAAGGGAACATACTAGGTCGTGTTCTTTAAATCCAAACTTTTCTCTTACTCTTTGTCGTTCTTCTGGGCTGGGAGGACGAAAATATTGCGGATCGATGCCTGGTAGAATCTTGTGAACTTTGTTTTTGTTAAATCCCAAATCTTTCCGTAAAAATTTTTCAATATCGGAAGATAAAGCAATAAAAGCTTTGGGCGTAAACAGCTTTAGAAATACCAAATATTTTTTTGTTGGCGATCGCGAGTTCGCTTCCTTAAGCAACGTAGGATTGCCGCCATGTATCGATGGATGAAAGGTAGCAATACTATTTAGACCAACGATAACTTTCAGGATACGGGCAAGAAATAACATCGCGTATCCATGTACGTGAAACAAGGAAATATTGTGTTTCTTTACCAGTTTCCCAATCTGAGTAATATTATCCCAAGTAGGAAGTAGAGGTTTGAGATCCTCAAATACTACCCAGTCTTGAGATAAGTCTTTGAGTGCTTCAAATCGGCGTACCGAACCTGCATCATATGTCACAGGTCCTGTAATTAAGATGACCCTCCAGCCAGCCGCCTTTAAACCACTCATCAGACTCTCGCAATGAGATGCCACCCCGTCGTTACAATCTACACGCTTTAAGATAAATCCTACTGTTTTCTGGTTTTCCATGAAGTTAATTCATAATCGCTGGCAGTAGCAAAGCTATAGTAAACCATTGCGCCCAAAGAGGTATCTATAAATTGTAGACTTGCAACTTTAAAAATCGCCATAGGTTCTCCGCCAGTTGTCGGCTTGCTGAAACTTGATTGAAGCTGAATTTGCGGCTTGTTTATCTTCGGGGCGATCGCCTACAAACATAATTTTGCCTGGATTGTAGATTTCCATTACTAGCAATAGCATTCCGGGGTTTGGTTTGCGAAAGCTTCCCGATAGCTGATGTTTGTTATAGTCGCGCACTTCTTTTGGTGTGACGCAGAAACATTTTTTTCCGGCAAAATCTGGGCAAAAGTAAACCTCTTCAATTTCTGGCAGTAAAATCATTGTTTGCTGTTGTTCTTTAACGCAGCTAGTTAAAGATTTTTTACCCGCCGCCACACCCGCTTGATTGGTTACAGCTACTATTTTCCAGCCAACGCTTGCAAAATAGGCGATCGCGCCTTCTGCCCCTGGGATAATTTTTTGATCTCCCGGATGTTCGATAAACTTATTGTCAGAACGAGGCGATCGCACTGTTCCATCTAGATCGACAATTAAAAGATTTCCAGTGTTAATCGTTTCTATATTTTCCTGTTCCATCGCTTAATTTTAAACTATGGCTATGAATCAAAAAAACGGCTCGTGGGATATCGGTAGATTTGTAAAAACTCTAGCTTACTTTGACATTATCCCGTTTATTGGCTGTCTGCAACGATTGTTTTTAGGTAACGATAATAAGAATATATCTATTGGTAAAAGTATGGGAATTGTTTTAGTAGCAGGGGCGACGGGTGGCGTAGGTAAGCGTGTAGTACAAATATTAGTTGATCGTGGTTATCAAGTGCGGTGTTTGGTGAGAAATTGCGATCGCGCGAAATCCATATTGCCCCAAAATGTAGAATTAATCGAAGGGGACATTACCAAACCCGAAACCTTAACTCCGCAATTAATGGCAGTGCAAGCAGTAATTTGTTGTACATCGGTAAAAGTGCAGCCTGTAGAGGGAGATACGCCAGATCGCGCAAAGTACAATCAAGGAATTAAGTTTTATCAGCCGGAAATTGTCGGCGATACCCCAGAAAATGTGGATTATCTGGGAGTAAAAAATCTCGTCCAAGCGGCGAAGTATCTCAATAAGTCTACAGACAAACTTATATTTGATTTTACCAATCCCTCCGCAGATTTAAAAGAGATTTGGGGCGCAGTGGATGATGTGGTAATGGGTGGGGTGAGCGAAAGCGAGATTAAATTTATTGATAATATGGCAGTATTTACAGGCAATGTATCTACTCAAAACTCTGGTGGTTTTGCTTCGGTAAGGACTAAAAATATTGTTCCCCCCTTTGATTTATCTACTTATGAAGGTATAGAACTGCGGGTTAAAGGCGATGGTCAACGTTACAAGTTTCTAGCGCGTACCGAGTCAAAGTGGGATGGTGTAGCTTATTGCCACTCTTTCGATACTGTAGATAATAGTTGGATAGATGTGCGGATTCCTTTTAACCAATTAGTTCCAGTATTTCGGGCTAAAACCTTAGATAGTAAGGAATTAATCAATACTCAAAATATTTGCTCTTTGCAATTAATGCTAAGTAAGTTTGAGTACGACGGCGAATTAAATCCCAACTTTACGCCCGGTCATTTTGCTTTGCAAGTAGAATCAATTAAAGCCTATGGTGGTGAAACCTTGCCACAATTTGTACTAATTAGTTCGGCGGGTGTAACTCGTCCCAATCGTCCCGGTATCAACCTTGCAGAAGAACCCCCCGCCGTGAGAATGAATGAGCAATTGGGAGGTATTCTGACTTGGAAATTGCGGGGAGAAGATAGTATAAGGGAAAGCAACATCCCTTATACAATTATCAGACCTTGCGCGTTGACTGAGGAAACTGGCGTTCAAGAATTAGTATTTGAACAAGGAGACAATATTAGAGGGAAAGTTAGCAGAGATGCGATCGCACTTCTTTGCATTGAATCATTATCCCAACCTCAAGCAAGCAACGTCACCTTTGAAGTAAAAGCCGTAGAAAGTACCAATCCATCTAACAATTGGCAACAATTATTTGCATCTTTACAACCAGACTAATGATCAGGAGAAAGCTTTTACTACTTTGCTTAACAACAATTTTGGTAACAATTAGCTGGTATGGGCTAAACAGTGCAGCATTTTCCCAATCATCACGAGTTGTTAATTTAGAAGCAGACATTTATAGACTAGAATCGCGGTTAAATCGTCTAGAGGCTCAAATTAGCCAAATAAGTAGAGGACAAACCCCCACTCCAGCGCCGATAAATTCGGGACGCAAACAGCCACAATTGAGCCGCGAACAAATGTTTGACAATCTGGCAACTTTAGCAATTGAAACCAAAGATCAAGTAAATAAATTGCAAGTTCGTGTTTCTAAGCTAGAAAAACTCCGTAATCCTCGCTAATTGCCTATGACTACATTAGAGACTTTTGAAGGCGGTTGTCACTGCGGCGCGGTAAGGTTTCGAGTAGTTGTAGACAAATACAAAGTAGATGAATGCAACTGCTCAATTTGTTTGAAAAAAGGTTTTTTGCATCTAATTGTCCCCTCCGAAAGATTTACTTTATTGCAAGGTGCGGAAGCGTTAACTACTTATACGTTTAATACAGGGGTTGCCAAACATACATTCTGTCGAGTTTGTGGCATTCATAGCTTTTATACACCGCGATCGCATCCTGACGGTTTCAGCGTTAATCTGCGCTGCCAGGATGGCGACAATACCTTATCTCGCTTTGAAATAGTCCCGTTTGATGGCGCAAACTGGGAGCAAAATATTCATAAACTAGACTCAACTTAAACTTGGTGATAAAAGAAGTACGGATTTGCACCCCATCTAGAGCTAACACCCAAGAAATAGAACTTTATACTAGAGATAGATAAAATAATTTTACTTGAGGGAAGAGCATGGCTCCAAATCCCGCCATCATGGAGGCTGTGGAACAACTGGGTTATCGCGTCACTGTTGGCGATGTAGCGACCCAGGCAGGATTTAATGTAAATTTAGCCCAACAAGGACTACTGGCTTTAGCAACCGATGTCGGCGGACACTTACAAGTAGCTGAAACCGGGGAAATTGTTTATCTATTTCCCAAAAACTTACGGGCAGTTCTGCGGAACAAGTTTTTACGCTTGCGGCTACAAGAGTGGTGGAAAAAGGTTTGGCGAGTATTGTTTTACTTGATTCGTATATCTTTTGGAGTTTTATTACTTGCCTCCATTGCTCTAATTATTGTCACCATCTTTGTGCTTTTGACTGCCGCTAATCAAAGCAGCGATGACGATAATAGAAGTCCCAGTTATGGCGGTGGTAGTTCGTTTTTTATGCCTTACTTCTGGATTGGCCCTAATTGGTATGGGGTATTCTCTCCAGACTACGACAGGCGATACCAAGAGCGGCGAGAGGAAGAAAATCAGTTAAACTTTTTTGAGGCAATTTTCTCGTTTCTATTTGGCGATGGCAACCCCAATGCAGACTTAGAAGAACGCCGCCAGAAAGAAATTGCCGCCGTTATTCGCACTAATCGCGGTGCGGTGGTAGGAGAGCAGATAGCGCCCTATTTAGACGATATTGGCTCAGGATACGCTCAAGAGTACGAAGACTATATGCTGCCTGTGCTAACTAGGTTTAACGGGCAACCAATGGTCAGCCCTGAAGGAAATCTTGTCTATGTATTTCCTGAATTGCAATCTTACGCTTCAAGGCGACAGCAGCTTTTAGCCATACCACCTTACTTACAAGAATTACCCCAACGCTTTAGCGCCGCAAGTTCGGGACAATTAGGGCTAAGTATCGGGTTAGGAGTGTTGAATTTAGGCGGAGCATTATTTTTAGGTAGTTTGCTTGCAGATATTGCCGCCGGAGGACTTGTCGGCTTTGTCCAGGCTATTTATTGGTTGCTACTGGGGTATGGAGCAGCGTTTTTAGGCGTTCCTTTGGTACGTTATTTTTGGCTGAAGCGGCGCAATAACAAAATAGGCGATCGCAATGCCCAACGTCAAGAGCGAAGCTTACAGTTAGCTGACTCTACCGTAAAACAAAAAATTGCCTACGCCCGTCAATTTGCCGCCCAAAACGTAATTACTAACGAGGATTTAGCCTACACCACCGAAACCGATTTACTAGACCAAGAAGCTGAAAATTCAGACCAAATTGACGCGGAATGGCAGCGCCGATTAAGAGAATCTGGGCATTAGGTAATGGGTAATGGGTAATGGGTAATGGGTAATTAAGCAGTTTCCAATGACCAATGACCAATGACCAATTACCTAGCTTTAATCGTACTAAGTTTAGCCCCAGTGTAGTAATGCCCCAAAATCTGTCTGTAATTGATGCCTCGTGCTGCTAAATTGTACGCCCCCCACTGACTCAACCCTAAGCCATGACCCCAACCGCGTCCATCAAAGCGTAAACCTGTGGGTTCTTGAGTAATGGTAAAACGGGTACTTTTTAAGCCTAAAGCGTTGCGTACTGCTTCTCCTTTTAACTCCCGCGTACCGCTCGTTCCCACAATTTTCATTGACTTAATGCTGCCGTTAGTAGTCAGGGTTGGGGTAATTGAAACTACATTCCCAACCCCGGAAATCCGCTTATTTAGCTCCTCTGGTGAAAAGCTTTTTGCCCACTGACATTGAGTTACATTTTGATCGTAATCTTGAACGCCACGCAGATAAGGTAAGGCTTCAGACCATACATCCTCAACATTTTCTGTACGTCCGCCCGAACAGGCATGAAAAACTGACAAAATTAACTGATTATCGTAAGTTAGTACCTGTCCTGCTGTAGCATTTACTGCCGTCTGGGTGCTACTAAATTCTTTAGCGACACCTTTATAAACTTGAGATGCTTGAGTATTGCTGAGATCATAAAAAGCGTTGCGTTCCTTTTGCTGCTTGTAGATAGCATAGGTACGGGCTGCTACTGCTTGAGCTTTGAGCGCTTCTAAGGGCCAACTGGGACTCATTTCGCTGCCTAGGACGCTGTAAAGGTATTGTTCTAAATCGACATAATTAATTGCCGTTAAGCCTTTGCTTGAAGGAATTACTAAAACTTCGCCTCGATACCAAAAGTCGCCTATGTAAACATATCCTCCCGCCAACGGTTCAATCCACACCGCCCCCGCGCGCATTGTATCTACCGCAACTCCCCCTTCGCTGGGGGTTGCATAAAAGGCATTCATTGCCGCAATATCGCCTAGTTTCCGCCCCGAAGCATCCTTAACTACGGCATTGGTTGAACTGCCAACTTTGAGCCGATTGACACCTTTTTCAACGGCAACTCTTAACTGTACCGCTCCTTGCGCCGGGACAACTAAAGCTATCCACAGCAGCATAGTCAGCAACCAAGGATGTTTAGTAAATTGAGCTAATAATAGGCGTAAATTCATGCAGATTTGGCTCCAAGTAAGAGTGTTATTAGTAAATTCCAATTAAACTAATAAATTAGCTATTTTTCGTTAAATCATCAAATAATACAGAAGCAGTAGTTAAATAAAAGTTTCGTCTTGCTCCTCACTATACTTCCCGTGCCACCATAGAAAAAGCGATCGCAAATAAGGTTGACTAACATTAAGTGCAGATTACATTTTTAGGAACAAGTTCCGGCGTACCTACTCGTTCGCGTAATGTTTCCAGTGTGGCTTTACGTTTACCCCAAAGGGGCGAGTTGTGGTTGTTTGACTGTGGGGAAGGAACCCAGCATCAAGTTATGCGTAGTGACTTAAAAATTAGTCAACTAACGCGGATTTTTGTTACTCATCTACACGGCGATCACATTTTTGGTTTAATGGGACTTTTAGCTACCTGTGGTTTGGCGGGTAATACCAGCCACGTTGATATTTATGGCCCCCCTAACCTTAACGAATATCTCGCTGCTTGTCGGCGTTATTCTGGAACTCATTTTTCTTACCCCGTTCAAGTTCATACCGTGCAACCGGGGATAGTTTACGAAGATGACGAATTTACAGTCATTTGCGACTTGCTTACCCATCGTGTTACTACTTTTGGCTACCGCGTAACTGAGAAAGACCGCGCTGGACGATTTGATATTGATAAAGCTAAAGCTTTAGAAATTCCC
>CAJQOK010000389.1 GCA_905479905.1 uncultured Aliterella sp. | reverse complement strand
AATCATGAATATATGCAAGGCGGATTTTCTAGCATTTATATGTCACGAAATCGAGTTCGTGCTTGGGATGAGTCTTCTTTCACAATTCAAGCTGGCGCTCGTCATGCTCCCATTCATCCCCAAGCGAATAAAATGATTCATGTAGGTACAGATAAATGGATTTTTGATACTGAATCTCCAGCACCTTATAGAAGATTATCTGTTAGAGAGTGTGCGAGGATTCAAACTTTCCCTGATAATTTTATATTTTATTATCAAAATATAGTTGCAGGTTATAAAATGATTGGCAATGCTGTACCTGTCAATTTTAGTTACGCGATCGCTCAATCTATAAAAAAAGATTTGTTTGACAGTAATCCATTACAAAACAGTGATGATACAAGATATGTACCGTTACAACTGAGCTTAAATTTTATTTAAACATGACAAATATTTTGCAAGCTGTTCGAGTAATAGTCAATAGTAAAATTCCAGACGTAGCAAGCTTTTACCGCAGCCAAAATAGAATTAATGCTGTGGGCGATGCTTTAGAAGCTTTCGTTAAAGATATATTTGCTAATACTGTAACTGAGACTAATGAAACTTCCAAGTATGAGGCTTATAGCAAGTTATTTTCCTATTCTGGAAATGCAAATAACCCACCGGACTTAATGATAAAGGGAGGAGATGCAATAGAAGTAAAAAAAGTGGGACTGGGAACGGGAAAAATAGCGTTAAATAGCTCTTATCCTTCAGCAAAATTATTTGTTGATAGTCCAATGATTACCTCTACTTGTCGTAATTGCGAAAGCTGGACAGAAAAAGATATTATTTATGCTATTGGATGTTTTGCAAATAATAAGTTAGAAATCTTATGGTTAATCTATGGAGATTGTTATGCTGCAAGCCGAGAAACCTATGAAAAGATTAAAAATAAAATTACTCAAGGGGTTAGTGAAATTAGTTCAGTTGAGTTTAGTGTTACAAAAGAATTAGGGAGAGTAAACAAAATAGATCCTTTAGGAATAACCGATTTAAGAATAAGGGGGATGTGGCAGATAGAAAACCCTAGAAATGTTTACAATTATATTGATATTGATTACAAGTTAAATAAAAGTTTTCGATTGTTTGTTTTAATTCAAGAAACTAAATATCTGTCCTTTTCAATTGAAGATCGAAAACAAATTGAATCTTTAAATAATCCCGATTTAGTCATCAAGAATATCAAGATTAAGTCACCAGACAACCCCATCCAACTCATTCCCGCAAAATTGATGATTTATCAAATCTAAGAAGACGTAATGTAATTAATTTTTTCTTTTGAGGTAATAACGTTGATAATCAACAAGCTAAAAGTCAAATCGCGTTCATCTATGGTGTAAGAAAAATAAACTGAGTAGCAGAAGTAACACCACACCTTAAAGAAAATAAAATAGCGATCGCTATACTTGTATATGCTGCTCTAGCAAACTTGTAAGCGCTTCCTTAGACATCTCCCCCTGAGCTACTTTCATCACCATGAAGTAAACTTCATCTTCTGTCATATTGAGTTCGTAGGCGTTTATCTGCAAAAAAGCGATAGTAGTAGCAAAGGCAGTACGTTTATTACCGTCTAGAAAGGGATGATTCTTAGCAAGATGATACAAGTAGGCAGCAGCTTGAGTAAAAATAGTTGGATGCAGCAGTTCACCGAAGAAAGTAGCTTGTGGCTGAGCGAGGGCCCAATCCAATAGCCCTTCATCTCTAATTCCATCGAGTCCACCAAATCTCTCAATCTGACGTTTGTGGATACTAAGTACATCTGATTTAGGAATAAAGTTAGGAATCTGCAAGGCGACGATATACCTCTGACCATTTTTCTTCAGAATCCAAATAGGCTTGGAATGCCTTACCTTCAACTGGCTTCACCTGCAAAGCACGCACAAACTCTAACGCCTCCGCTAATAGCGGTTCTGGTAAGTGTTCGATTTCTTGAATAATTTGTTCTTTAGTGTTCATAAATGCGATCACTCTAATAATTCTATACTCTAACTTTAGCTAAAGAGAGATATTACTTGCGTCCTTAAGCATTACCTATTATTCTGTCCACAGTACCAATATGATCGCTAATTCCGTTAATTCAGCTAGATGTAAATTAGCGATCGCAGAAATTACATCTTTGGTACGATAGGCTACGGGTATAGTAATTTGCTTAGAAACGTTCCCCTTAGCATCAACCCCAAATACTTCTGTAAAAAATCTTTTGTCTCAGAGAAACTAATAATAATTTGCCGATCGCACTCTATCTGCAAAACTAGACGGGGTAGCAGTATTTCGCCCTTTTGGCATCAATGCAGACTTAAAGTAAAGCTCCTTTGGGGGGAAATACGCCTCTAGGGATGGGCGATCGCCGATCCACCAAAAACTTATCTATTCATACAATAAGTCTATAAAGAAATTTCTATCATCCTACCTTGACGCACTTAAGGCGGTTTCATAAAGACTATGCAACCAACAAACCCTAACCAATTTACAGAAAAATCTTGGGAAGCGATTTCTCGTACTCCCGACATAGTTAAAGCTAACAGTCAACAACAAATCGAAAGCGAACACTTGATGAAAGCTCTTTTAGAGCAAGACGGTTTAGCTAACAGTATTTGGACGAAAGCTGGAGTAAATATGCAAAAACTCCGCGATCGCACTGACCAATTTATTCAAAAACAACCGAAAGTTTCAAGTAGCGATAACGTCTACGTGGGACGCAGCCTAGATACCTTATTAGATCGCGCCGAAATCTACCGTAAAGAATTTGGCGATGACTTTATCTCTATCGAACATCTACTATTGGGTTACGTCAAAGACGAGCGCTTTGGCAAAAGCTTGATTAGAGAATTTGGTACTGATGAAACTAAGCTCAAAAATATTATTAAAGAAATTCGTGGGAGTCAAAAAGTGACCGATCAAAGTCCAGAAGGCAAATACGAAGCACTGGAAAAGTACGGACGCGACCTTACAGAAGCCGCCAAGCAAGGCAAACTTGACCCTGTAATTGGACGCGATGACGAAATTCGCCGCACAATTCAAATTTTGTCACGCCGTACCAAAAATAACCCCGTACTAATTGGCGAACCTGGTGTAGGTAAAACTGCGATCGCGGAAGGATTAGCACAAAGGATTGTAGCGGGTGATGTACCTCAATCTCTTACTGACCGCAAACTCATTAGTTTAGATATGGGTTCGTTGATTGCTGGTGCTAAATTTCGGGGAGAATTTGAGGAGCGGTTAAAAGCTGTACTCAAAGAAGTGACAGAATCGCGCGGTAATATTATTCTGTTTATTGACGAAATTCATACTGTAGTTGGTGCGGGTGCAACTCAAGGCGCAATGGATGCGGGAAACTTGCTTAAACCCATGCTGGCGCGGGGAGAATTACGTTGTATTGGTGCAACAACTTTAGATGAGTACCGCAAGTACATTGAAAAAGATGCAGCTTTAGAAAGACGCTTTCAACAGGTGTATATTGAGCAGCCAAATGTTGAAGATACTGTATCAATTTTGCGCGGATTGAAAGAGCGTTACGAAGTTCATCACGGGGTAAAAATCTCTGATAGTGCTTTAGTTGCGGCTGCTATGCTGTCTAATCGCTATATTAGCGATCGCTTCTTGCCAGATAAAGCCATCGATCTTGTAGACGAAGCCGCCGCCAAGCTGAAAATGGAAATTACTTCTAAGCCGGAAGAATTGGACGAAATCGACCGCAAGGTTTTACAGCTAGAAATGGAGCGGTTGTCGCTGCAAAAAGAAACTAGCGCTGTTTCTAAGGAAAGGCTAGAAAGAATTGAAAAAGAACTTGGCGATCTCAAAGAAAGTCAAAGAGCAATGAGCGCTCAATGGCAATCGGAAAAAGATGTAATTTCTAAAATTCAGAAAATCAAAGAAGAGAGCGATCGCGTTAACGTCGAAGTTCAGCAAGCCGAGAGAGACTACGATCTCAATAAAGCCGCCGAGCTAAAGTATGGCACATTAACCGAGTTACAAAAGCAATTGCAAGAAGCCGAAGCTCAACTAAGCCAAGCACAAACAAGCGGTCAATCCTTGCTGCGAGAAGAAGTTACAGAATCCGACATTGCCGAAGTTATTTCTAAGTGGACAGGTATCCCCATTAGTAAGCTAGTGGAATCGGAAAAAGATAAATTACTGCAATTAGAAGACGAGTTGCACCAGCGCGTTATCGGTCAACAGGAAGCCGTTACCGCCGTTGCTGATGCCATTCAGCGATCGCGCGCCGGACTTGCCGATCCTAATCGTCCTACCGCTAGTTTTATTTTCCTTGGCCCCACAGGTGTAGGTAAAACAGAACTTGCTAAAGCTTTGGCGGCGTACTTATTCGACACTGAAGAAGCGCTAGTTCGCATTGATATGTCGGAATACATGGAGAAACACGCCGTTTCTAGGCTGATTGGTGCGCCTCCAGGGTATGTAGGTTACGACGAAGGGGGGCAACTAACTGAAGCCTTGCGCCGCCGTCCTTACGCCGTAATTTTGTTTGACGAAATCGAAAAAGCGCACCCTGATGTATTTAACATCATGCTCCAAATTCTCGATGATGGGCGCGTTACTGATGCTCAAGGTCATACGGTGGATTTCAAAAACTCCATCATTATTATGACTAGCAATATCGGTTCGCAATACATTCTTGACTTAGCCGGAGAGGATTCTCAGTACGATGAGATGTATCGGCGGGTAATGGAAGCAATGCGCGGGAGTTTCCGCCCTGAATTTCTCAACCGCATTGATGAAACAATTATCTTCCACGCCTTACAAAAACATGAGTTGCGGCAAATTGTGCAGTTGCAAGTAGTGAGACTAACCGATAGATTAAGCGATCGCAAAATCTCGTTAAAACTCTCTGATTCTGCTTTAGACTTTTTAGCAGAAGTAGGCTACGATCCTGTATTTGGTGCGCGTCCGCTCAAACGAGCAATTCAAAAAGAACTAGAAACTCAAATTGCTAAAGCCATCTTACGCGGCGAGTTTCATGATGGCGATACTGTTTTTGTGGATGTCGAAAACGAACGGATTGCCTTTAAACGATTGCCATCGGAATTAGTTACAACACAACCTGGGGCGTAATAGATGTAGAGACGTTGCGGTGCAACGTCTAAACATTATTTATTAGACGTTGCACCGCAACGTCTAATAAATATGGAGACGTTGCACCGCAACGTCTCTACAATCCACAAATCACCTGACGCATTTTTCGCATATTTGCAGGTAATTCTAACTGCATTGCTTGCTGGATAAACATTGTAGGAATAGGAATATTTGGGGTTGCTTGCACGGCGTAGGTTAGCAAAGTACCGCCTTGACAATCTTGCAAGCTTAAATCGGCGGCAAAATCAACAAATGTACCCCTTTCTAAACGAAACTGAATTTGCTGCTGGACTACTTCAATCACATTTAGATAAACTTCTACTTGCGCCGTAAAAAACAAAAAGGCTTTTTTAGCAGCTTGGTATAAACGCTTCGCTTCGCCTCGGTGCAAAACTTCGCTTTTAGTTACATCAGGAAAATACTGCACCCAACGAGGGTAATCGGTGACTTGTTGCCAAACGTGCGATCGCACCACAGGTAAATACATTGTAGCTGTTACGGCTCCGCCCCAAGACGAATGCGATCGCGTTTCGACTAAAATCTCTCCCCCAATCATCGTTATTTGCTGGTGCTTACTCCACTCAGCAACCGATTTACTTGCATCACTATCAGAAAGTTCATTCATTCTACGTGGGAATCCTACACCAATAAATATAGAAAGTGTAAAAAGTTACAGGAGTTTAGTTAACTCACGCACCCATTATCACCTAACTGTCTAGCAGTTTTGTAAAAAGATGCTAAACCTGTGATAAAGGTTCCAAGAACTTATACATTTTAGGTAAAGAGTAATTAATGTAATTACTACAAAGATATAGTTATAATTTCCCGAAAATTGTCTGTATAGGTTATTACTAACTAGGCGCGATGGTTGGTAACTTGCGAAATCTTGGCATCAAAAATCACCTACCACATAAACCCTTTTCTTAACCCTGGCAAAAATTCCTCTATATAATGAGAGAAATAAAAGATAAAGCTGTAAATGTAGAGCAAAAACCACCTGTAGTTGCATTCGTTACATAATCATCAAGCAGCTTAAACAAGTATGAATTTTTGCAGTGACAATGTAACCGGAATATCGCCGGAAATATTAGCAGCATTAGCTGACGTAAACCAAGGCGCAGCTATGCCTTATGGGGAAGATGAATGTACTAAAAGGTTGCAAACCAAGTTTGCAGAATTATTTGAAACCGACGTTACAGTGTTTCCCGTAACTACCGGAACAGCCGCTAATGCTTTAGCATTATCTGTTATAGTTCCACCTTTTGGGGCGATTTACTGCCATACATCGGCGCATATAAATGTAGATGAATGCGGTGCGCCAGAATTTTATACTGGGGGAGCAAAATTACTTACACTTCCAGGCAATAATGGTAAATTGTACGCTCAAGACTTAAAAAATGCTATCGCACTTTCTGGTATTGGCGTTGTCCATCACGTCCAACCTACGGCTATTAGTATTACTCAAGCAACAGAAGCGGGGACAGTGTACAGCAAGTCCGAAGTTAGTCAAATTGCTGAAGTTGCCCGTACTTTTAACCTTAGTCTACATATGGATGGGGCGCGATTTGCTAATGCGATCGCACACTTAGGCTGTACTCCCGCAGATATTACCTGGCGTTGTGGTGTAGATGTGTTGTGTTTTGGAGCAACTAAAAACGGCGCTATGGCGGCGGAAGCTGTGATATTTTTCAACCCCGATTTAGCCCAAACCTTTAGCTACAGGCGCAAACGTAGCGGACACTTGTTGTCAAAAATGCG
>CAJQOK010000388.1 GCA_905479905.1 uncultured Aliterella sp. | reverse complement strand
TTAACAATAATAACTTGACAAATTACAGACTGTGTATATATTTTTGGCGTTAAAGGATTTTTCGTCCTGTCAATACTTCTCGCACTTCTAACATGGCAGAATAAGTGGGTAAAATGTGCAGAGTTTCATCGGCGGGGGTATTTTCTAAGGCAATAGAAATCGCTTTAGGTAAATCTTCTTCGATAATTAGCTGCATATTACCATTGTTAAATTCTGGCTGACTGTAGCGCAAACGCAGAGCCAAATCGTAAACGCGATCGCCACTAATAACTAAAATACCGCCTTTTTCAACTAAGGTTTCGGTGTCTACATCCCAAATCCACGATACATCAGTGCCATCAGGTGTGCGATCGTTTAAAACTAAAAGTTTGGTTTTTCCCCCAGCGTGGATTACGGCGCGGATAGTTTCATTCATACCTACGGGGTTTTTGGATAAAAGAATTAGTACCCGTTTACCTTCAACGTTTAGTACCTCAGCGCGTCCAAAAGCGGCTTTGAAATTATCTATACTATCTGCGATCGTTTCCTTATCTACTCCCAATTCTTGGGCAGCAAGGACGGCGGCTACGGTATTGTATTTGTTATACACGCCAATCAATATTTGTTGCCATTGGCTGCTGTCAATGTCTAATTTTGGTTTGGTAAAGTCGCAACTGGGACATTTATAATCGCCCAAATGAGATAAGTAAACTCCAGCGTAGTCAAGTAAATGACCGCATTTGGGGCAGTAAATAGAGTCTACAGCATGGGGAATTTTGTCTAAATACTCTTTTGGTTCCTTTAAGCCAAAATACTGGACTTGCTGCGGCAATTGTTGCCCCATAGAGGCAAGGGTGGGATCATCTGCATTGGCAATTACTACGGTTTGATTGGGCAATAGTGCGATCGCCTCTCCCCACCTTTTGCTAATTGTATCTACTTCTCCGTACCTATCTAGCTGATCTCGAAATAAATTCAAGCACATAATTAGGCGCGGTTGAATTGGCTGCAATACTCGACGCAAAATGTTTTCGTCTACTTCCAAAATTGCGAAGTCTGCGTTTAAAGTGCCTATTAAGTTGGTATCTTCTAGTAACGCTGTCATTAAGCCATTTTCTAAGTTTGCACCCGCCGTATTGTGGGTTACTCGCCATCCTTGGCGCTCTAACATTGTTTTTAGCAGCAGCGATGTGGTAGTTTTACCGTTTGTACCTGCAACTAAAATTACGCCTTGTTTTACCTGACAACTTAGTAATTGTAAGAGATTGGGTTGAATCCGCCTAGAGATTTCCCCTGGTAATACACTAGCTGCGCCTAAGCGTAAAAGTCGCACGCCAAAGGTTACGGTTTTGGCTATAGATACTGCAAGCCCTAGTTTTAGCCTATCTACCAGTTTGATTTTTTTGCTCACTGCTTGCACCCTTACTGTTTATTGATATTTTCAGGCATTTTGACTTATCTGCAAGAGATCCCCCCTTGAAAAAGGGGGAAAATATAAAGCTTCCTTTTTGAGGGGTTGGGGAGAAAGTTTTTATTTTCGTAAAACTTACGCTTCGTCAAAGTGTTATTTTATTGCACGTAGGTACTAATTTAATTTATGCAGGCATTACAATCTTGGACAAACCATTATCAAGACTTGTTTGATAATGATGCGATTCGAGCCGGGAATTATCCCGAAATTATGTATCATGGGAAACCTAAGCAAAATGCGATCGTTTTGGTACATGGTTTAACCGATTCGCCTTATTTTATGAAAGCGATCGCTAAAAGGTTTCATATGATGGGTTTTAATGTTTTATTACCTTTGTTACCTGGGCATGGTTTAAAAGTTCCTGATAGTGAGATAGATACAGTAACCTTTACCCAATGGCAAGATGAAGTCAATTTTGCGGTAGATTGTGCTACAGATTTAGGTAAACAAGTTTCTATTGGTGGTTTATCTGCGGGAGGAAATCTTGCTACTTATAAAGCTATTACTGATTCGCAACATATAAATGGAGCCTTATTTTTGTTTGCGGCTGCTTTAGATATCCACAATCCCATTGAAACAGTTTTAAGATTTGATAGTTTTTTAAAAGTTGCCTCTTATATTCAAGTTAATAGAAATAAAGATGTAATCGATTTGCTTAAAGATGCTTTTAACAAAGAAAATACTCTTAAAAAAGAGCCTAAAAAAGTTAAAGTTCCTCCCAACTTACAAAAGCAATCTAAAGATATTTGGGCAATTGGGAATAATCCTTATCGTTATGTAGAAATGACTTTAAATGGTGCGGGACAATTAGCCGATTTGATTAAACAAACTGAAGATTTGTATATAGACAGAGATAAGTACAGCGATATTACTCAGCCCGTGTTTGCGGCTCATTCAGAAGCAGATATAGCCGCAGGTATAGAAGAAGTTGAACTACTAATTAGAAGTCATCCTTATACAGGGGAAAAAACAGAGCTTTTCCGCATTGCTAAAAGCTTAAATGTCGCCCATCCAAGTATTGTGTTAGAAAAAGATATTGAAGCTGATAATGAGATTTTAGAAAAACGTAATCCAGTTTTTAACGAAATGATGGATTGTGCAGAAGCTTTTGTAAATAAGCATTTAATATAGTAAATATTCCCAGAAATTAAAAACAAATGAAAGCAATTTTAATGACCGTAACGGGCAAGCCAGAAGTTTTAAAATTTGGAGAATTACCAGAACCAACTATAGAAAAACCGACAGAAATGTTAGTACGTCTTAAAGCGGCGGGTGTTAATCCTGTAGATACAAAACTAAGGAGTAAAGGCACTTTTTATCCAGAAAATCAGCAAGCTATTTTAGGTTGCGATGGTGCAGGAATAATCGAAGCTATTGGTACAAATGTCAGCAAGTTTAAAGTAGGAGATGAAGTTTATTTTTGTGACGGTGGATTGGGAGGTAAAAAAGGCAATTATGCTCAAAAGACTGTAGTAGATGAAAAGTTTGTAGCACGTAAACCTAAGTCAATTTCTTTCACTGAAGCGGCGGCTGCTCCCTTAGTATTAATTACAGCCTGGGAAGCCTTGTGCGATCGCGCTTTATTGCAATCAGAACAAAAAGTGTTAATTCATGCTGGCGCGGGTGGTGTTGGTCATGTAGCGATTCAATTAGCCAAGCTTCATCAAGCTAAAGTATGTACGACGGTAGGAAGTGAAGAAAAAGCAAGTTTTACTCAGCTTTTGGGCGCAGATAAGGCTATTTTGTACAAAGAAACCGATTTTATCCAAGCTACATTAGATTGGACAGACGGCGTAGGGGTAGATATTGGGTTTGATACAGTGGGAGGAGAAATTTTTGGACGTACTTTCGCCGCTACAAAAATCTACGGGGATGTGGTGACGATATTAGAAGCCGATGCTAGTACAGATTGGAAAGTAGCGCGATCGCGTAACCTGAGAATTAGCTACGAATTGATGCTAATACCAATGTTACAAGGGCTGGTGGCGGCGCAACAACACCAAGCAAGTATTTTGACTCAATGCGGCGAATTAATTGACGAGGGAAAACTCAAAATCCATGTAAGTAAGGTGTTTCCACTGTCAGAAGCCGTTGCAGCGCATCGGTTATTAGAAACGGGATCAGTTACTGGGAAAATTGTCTTGCAATGCGATTAATCAAGCAATTCGCGATCGCACTTCTGATAATATTACTAATCTTACCTCAATCCGCCTGGGCAGCTTTAGCGCAATTAGATCGAACAGTTTTAACTTTAGAATTGCTGAATGCGAGAGTAAAAACGCCGAAACTAAGCGGCGGTATCCCCACCATTGATTTACAGCACTTTATTATCGATTTACGCCCAGAAAATACTGGTTTTCGCGCCAATTTTGAACAAGTTTTACAAGCGGGGTTGCAAAGAGCGGGATCTAGTCCTTTGGGTTTAGATTTGAGTTATTCTCTGATTCAAGGGGATTTTGTCGGGAATAATTTGGGACTAAAATCGCCCTTATACGGACAAGCTTTAGCGCCAATATTTACACCCATTGAACAAACACAATTGCAACGCGATCGCCGTCGTTACGCTCAATTAAGCCAACTCTCTATGTCTCTGTTGGGTTCAAAAACTGCTACACCTGCCCAAATTAGTGTATTTCGCGGCGGTTTGAAGCTAGTACAAACTCGTTTTAGTGGCGAGGCAAATTTTACTAATACATTTTTTCTGCAACCAGTGAATGCGGACGGGGCGATATTTACTCAAAACGCCAATTGGACAGAAACACGATTTAGTCGCAATGTTAGCTTTGCGGGGGCGAGTTTTCGCAAACAGGGAATTTTTCGGGGAAGTATTTTCTTTACTCCGGCGGGTTTTAATCAAGCTCAATTTCTGGAAACGGCGATTTTTAGCGGTGCTACTTTTGAAGATACGGGCAATTTCAATCAAGCAAGTTTTAATGGACAAGCTAGATTTAACCGGGTGCAGTGGCTGGGAAATGCTGATTTTTCTCAAGTTAGCTTTGC
>CAJQOK010000387.1 GCA_905479905.1 uncultured Aliterella sp. | reverse complement strand
TTTAAAAGAGCATTCATTCCCACACCCTGTTAGCTTACGGGCGATTGACCGTAAAAAGGTATTGCATCTATCCAATTTGGACAACTACCTTTAAGCCATTCTAAGCCAGCAATTTCTAAAACACTCGTAACTGTTGCCCCTAAACCATTTTCAGCCTTAATTAATTGATAAGGTGTCTGCCAGGTTTTTACGGTATTTTCCCAAGCTTCCACCGTCATTAAACTATCTGGTAATAAGGCTGTTGCACCATTATAAATAGCTGTATATACAAGATTTGTTTGCGCGGGGATTTGGACAGACTTCGCATTGTTTGTTTTTTCTGCCCATGCGATCGCCTCTAAACTAGATATAGCAAATAAAGGTATATCTAACTGTTGGGCAATTGTCCGTGCTGTAACTACCCCAATTCGCGTGCTAGTAAAGCTACCTGGCCCTTTAGCTACAGCAATAAAGCCTAAATCTGCCCAAGTTTGCGGTTGGATATATTCGGCTAAATGGTAGTGTAAATGAGTAGAAAGACTCCGCCCTAAATCCCACACACAAGAACGCGAGTCATCTTTCAAATTACTTACAGCTAATCCGAGTTCTGAACTTGTGCTATGAATTGCTAAACCGTATTTCACGTTGGTACTAATTCGCCTGGTCGTAGTTTTGCCCATTTACCAGTTTCCTGCTTAAAGCTTAAGCAACCGACAACATCCCACTCCATCTGAATTTCCTCCGCAGTAGTGCGAATATTTACATTAATAGAGGGTTCGTTTGGTTCAAAATCGGGCAATTCTGTCAAATGCGGCTGTTGATGCTGATGTTCTACGGCATTATAAGTAATGCAACGATCTACATAATGGCAATTTATACAAATACACATAATCCAACTCCAGAGGATTTTTCTGTTAATCTGTTTCTAGCCCTTACAGGATTTTAACTTAACCAAAACCCTGCCTGATCTGGATCTTAACATTTCGCTTCAGGACTATTGGATCTTATAAAATTACCAATTCCCAATTACCAATTCCCAATTACCCATTACCAATTCCCAATGTCTTCTGCATTGTCTCCCGAATCTTGGTGTTTTGACTTAGCATGGATACCTCAAAATGCTTATTTAGTAGGCGGTGCGGTGCGAGATGCTTTACTAAAAAGAGAATCGGAATATCTAGACTTGGACTTTGTATTGCTAGACGCGGTGAATATAGCGCGAAAAATGGCGAGTCATTACAAAGCTGGGTTTGTTTTGCTTGACAGAAGCCGCCAAATTGCTAGAGTTGTATTTACTCAAGCTACTGTAGACTTTGCCCAGCAACAAGGAAAGACATTAGAGGAAGACTTGTATAGGCGTGATTTTACTGTAAATGCGATCGCTTACAATCCTTATACCCAAGAAATCATCGATCCGTTGCTTGGCTACAAAGATTTGCAAAACCGCGTCATGCGGATGGTGTCAAAAGCAAACTTACAAGACGATCCATTGCGACTATTACGAGCATACCGCCAAGCGGCGCAACTGGGTTTTGCGATCGCACCCGAAACGCAAACAACTATTCGCACCCTTGCACCACTACTAACTAACATTGCTCCCGAAAGAGTACGAGTAGAACTAAACTATCTTTTAAATAGTCCGGTTGGTACTCCTTTGCTAAAAACTGCTTGGGAAGATGGATTAATTAATAATTGGTTGTCTCATACTACCCAAGAAAGTTATGAAACTTTAGCGCTGATAGACTCCGCCGCTTTCTCTTTTCCCCAACTCCCTTTATTTCAAGCTTTAAGCGACACAATTAAAACGAATTGGTTAGGAATTGCCAAATTAGCCTCTTTGGTTAGTAACAATGGCGAAATAGCAGAAATTGAACTACAGCACTTAACCTACAGCCGTGCAGAAATTCGCGCGGTCACTACAGCACTTAAACTACTACCACAATTGCCAGCAAAAGCCGACAATCTCAGCTTAAAAGAGCAATATTTATTGTTTCGTCAGGCGGGGATAGTTTTCCCAGTCTTAGCGGTTCTAGCAGTGGCAAAGGGGACGCAAAAAGATACCTTAATCCCCCTAATTAATCGCTATCTTACGCCCAACGATCCGGTTGCTAATCCACAATTACTTGTTAATGGTAAAGACTTAATGGAAGCGCTGAAACTAGCGCCTAGTCCTGTTATTGGAGAGTTACTGAATGAAATTGCGATCGCTCAAATTGAAGGCAAAATTTCCACACCCGCTCAGGCTATAGAATTAGCAACAACTTTACTTAACGCTTTTAGTTAAAGTAAAGATATACCTAATAAACTCGTAATACCTGAAACCACTTTCTGTTAACAACAATGACAATAGAACTTAATCTTACTGTAACTCCAGCAGATTTTATAAACTTGAACTCGGCAGACATAGATCGGCAAAAGTGGCACGACAATATTATTCTTGGTAACTGTTTAGAAGTTTTGCAATCAATGCCATCTAATTTAGTCGATTTAGTTGTTACATCTCCACCTTATGCTGACAGTAGAAAAACGACTTATGGCGGTATTCATCCTGATAGTTATGTCGATTGGTTTTTACCAATTGGTCAAGAATTAAAGCGGGTTTTAAAAGATGATGGAACTTTTATTTTAAATATTAAAGAAAAGGCTGTTAACGGCGAACGACATACCTATGTAATCGAGCTTATTCTTGGTTTAAAAAAACAAGGTTGGCTGTGGACTGAAGAATATATTTGGCACAAAAAAAATTGTGTTCCAGGTAAATGGTCTAATCGATTTCGTGATTCTTGGGAACGTTGTTTGCAGTTTAATAAACAAAAAAAGTTTAATATGTATCAAGACGCTGTTATGGTTCCGAC
>CAJQOK010000386.1 GCA_905479905.1 uncultured Aliterella sp. | reverse complement strand
TGAACGGGTGTGCCTTATGAATTGTTACTGCCCACGCCAGCGCTAACTCATTAATGTCCGCATAGTCATAGTTAACACTCCGCCCCTCAAACTGCAAGTTTCACCTCTTGTTTTTCTATGTCAACTGCTGCAATCGTTTCCAGGTCGCCATTGAACACCTCGTGGTTATAGTCATTAACTTGTTGAATTACGCGATCGCCTACGCGCAATTTCATCCCACCGCGAAACAGTTCAGTTTTACCTTTGCATTGTGGGTTCAGCAATTGCAGTACCGCGACCTGATTGCGCGTCCCCACACGAACTTGAATTGGAATTGCGCGAAACATTTGTACGGCAACTTCAACTTGACCAAAATTTGATCTTGTAGGCTGCTCGGTAGTGAAATTAGCGCTTGTTGCTGTGATCTAAGACGGAGAAACTTGAGCAATTAGCGCTTTGTCAGCATCCTTCGCTACCCCAATAATGGCAGCAGCTTTAGCAAGGATAGGTTGCCAGTCTGCAAATCATAGTGCGCGTAAGGGTGATAAAGTCCTGAAATAAAAAGACTGATTTCACCGATTCAATGGCGAGTAACTGTTGGGCAACAGGGGCATCCGGCTTCGTTGCACCTTGCTGGAGGGTCAGGGTGGGGCTAATCACTTCATTGAGGTTAAGCTTTATGCAGTGAGGACTGGAGGTAGTTTCAATCGAGCGGGCGTTGCATAGCCTCATCCAAAATGTATCTATATTAAACAGCCAGCAGTCAAGGCAATTTTAGAACAAGTAGCATTTACAGTCGATCCTAGCTCATTATAATTGGTAAAGATTTCCAAAGCCGTATTTGTGTGACATTTCCTGACGTTCCATTTGACTTATAGTATACAGATCAGATCCTTCCTTAGTAAGTAAATTTAAGTTAGCCAATTAAATAAGAGAGTAATTGTATATGTCAACCGATGAAATTAAAGGAGAAGAACTAAAAAATAATGGCTTAGTTCAACTGACTCCAGATTTAGCAGAGAAATTATTAAAGGTACAAGACGAGAAAAAACCTAAGAAATCAAAAAAGATTTTTGATGGTAGTAACGAAATCTTTGCCAAGAAGATTCCTAAGAAAACTTACGAAACCCAATTAAGGCAACTCCAGGTTGAATTAGTCAAAATGCAATACTGGCTTAAGCACGTTGGTTATCGAGTTGTGGTGATTTTTGAAGGTCGAGATGCGGCGGGAAAAGGTGGCGTGATTAAACGGATTAATGAACCACTTAACCCTCGTGGTTGTCGAGTTGTGGCTCTAGGCACTCCCTCCGACCGCGAGAAAACTCAGTGGTATTTCCAGCGCTACGTGGCACACCTTCCGGCGGCGGGTGAAATTGTCCTATTTGATCGCAGTTGGTACAACCGAGCCGGAGTTGAAAGAATCATGGGCTTTTGTACTGATGCTGAGTATAGTGAATTCATGGAATCTTGCCCCCAATTTGAACGAATGTTAGTTGGTTCGGGGATTATTTTGCTAAAGTATTGGTTCTCAGTCAGCGATGAGGAGCAAGAGCGGCGCTTTTTATCCCGCAGTCACGATCCAGCAAGACGTTGGAAACTCAGTCCAATGGATTTGGAATCGCGCGCTCGTTGGCAGGAATACTCGCAAGCAAAAGATGCCATGTTTGCGCGCACAAATATTCCTGAAGCGCCCTGGTTTACGATTGAGGCGGACGATAAAAAACGCTCTAGGCTCAATTGCCTTCATCATTTACTGAGCAAAATTCCCTACGAAGATATGACCCCTCCTCCTCTAGAGCTTCCGCCCAGACCTCTATCATACGATTATGTTCGCGCCCCTCGCAACGAGCAGTTCTTTGTCCCTCAAGTATATTGAGTGATATGAATATTGGAGTGCGATCGCGCTTTCTTGTTAGGCAGAGTAGGGTAGAGCATAGAGACGAGATAGTATCACTTTTAACTATCCTCTAGAACTAAATGCGCGATCGCCTTTTAAACAGGAGTCAGAAAATGACTATTACAGAAGATAATTTTCGAGTTTGTACATGACCAAAGATCAGCTAAAAATTGTCTTAGAGAATGTCTCATTGGTTATATGTCAATAGATAAACCGACAGGCAACCAGAGCAATGAGACAATCGCGTTCGTACCGATTTAAGCAATGAACAATTTTAGCTAATTAATTTTGTGAAATGTTTGTAATTGTTGCGCCAGTGCTCATACCCTAACTCAGGTCGTTCCTTTGTTCTGCAATAGTTCTTACGACACAACCATTTTACGTCCTATAGGAATGCACATTGGCGTTTTAGCTACTGGGTCTACCATAATCAAACTTTCTAGCCCAAATACCTCTTTCAGCATCGTTTCTGTCATTACCTGCTTGACTGAGCCTTGGGCGAACACCTGTCCGTTGCGTAGAGCAATCAGATTGCTTGCATAGCGACAGGCTAAATTGAGATCGTGCAAAACCATGACAATCGTTCGTCCGTAATTGCAATTGAGATCGTCAAGTAAATCGAGGACTTCAATTTGGTGAGCAAGGTCAAGAAAAGTAGTCGGTTCATCCAGCAGCAGAATATCTGTGTTTTGAGCTAAGGTCATGGCAATCCAAGCACGCTGTCGCTGTCCGCCGGAGAGGGTATCAAGAGGTCGCTCGGCAAGAGGTACTAAGTTTGTCATGGCGATCGCCTGTTTCAGCATTCGTTCGTCTTCCTGCGACCACTGTTGCCGCCAAGTTTGATGCGGGTAGCGTCCTTGAGCAATTAATTCTCTAACTGTTAATCCCTCTGGTGCGGTTGGGTTTTGGGGCAGGATGCTAAGGCGCTTGGCAACCTCTTTTGTGGAAAGCTGGGCGATCGCCTTGCCGTCAAGATAGACTGTACCGCTTTGCGGCTTTAGTAAGCGTGCCAGTCCCCGCAGCAGAGTAGACTTGCCACAGCCGTTAGGACCGACAAGTGCGGTAATTTGTCCAGTTGGAATGGCGAGATCGAGACTTCCTATGACCGAATTTTTGTCGTAGGATAGGGTCAGCTTGCGGGTTGTGAGCGTGTAAGAACTATCGATTTCAGGCTTCATTGGTGGCAACATTCATTTGAAGAATCACAATTTTGCAGGCTTAAAAGCGAACAATATTACGCATTACGATTTCGATACAATAGATAGAGAAAATAGGGCGCACCCACAGCAGCAGTGACAATGCCGCAAGGGAGTTCGATGGGGGCAAACGCTGTCCGCCCTGCTAAATCTGCTAACACCACGATCGCTCCTCCCGTCAAGGCAGCAGTTGGAATTGTACCTTCATGAGTCGGGCCTACCAGCATTCGCCCTAGATGCGGGGCAATTAAACCGACAAAAGCAATTGTGCCAGCAGTCGCCACGGCTGCCCCAGCCAAAGCGACGCTAATTAATAACAGCAAACCGCGCTGCCACTCGACTGCGCTCCCTAAACCCCTAGCAACATCATCGCCCAAGTTCAGGATGTTGAGTTGCGGTGCCAGTATCAACGCTAGCGCTGTCAAAACAATCAGCCAAGGGAGGATAGTGGCTACGTGTTCCCAACCGCACCCATAGACGCTACCTGCTAGCCAAACTAAAGCTTGACTGACGCTACTAATTTCCCCAAAGGCGATCGCTAAGTTAGTCAAAGCTGTAGCGATCGCTGCTAGCCCAATTCCTACTAAAATTAATTGGACGGGAGAACTGCCTTGATTCCAAGCCAATAAGTAAATTGATGCAGCTACAACTACAGCACCACCAAAAGCACTCCAAGGCAGAAGATACATCGGCGCTGACGGGAACAGAACAACTAAACTGACAACTGCTAGACTAGCACCAGCGTTAATGCCAATAATGCTAGGGTCAGCAAGCGGATTGCGAGTTAGCCCTTGCAAAATTGTTCCTGAGATTGCTAGCCCCACTCCTACCATGAAAGCAACTAAGGTTCTAGGCAGTCGCAGCGTATTGATAATAAATGAGTAGTCGCGATTGCTGTCCCAACCGAGTAGGGTTTTTACGACCTCTAAGGGTGGAATTGGGTATTCGCCTTGTCCAATACTCGCAACCATCGCTGCTAGCGTGATAACTACTAGGGCTAACATTACTGCTGGTACTCGCCGATTGAGTCGGAAGGATACGCCCAAGTGGGGAGAGGTGATAACAAGCCAGCCTTTATTCATCGTTTTACCTTCGACCGCGCCAAATAGAGGAAAAAGGGAGCGCCAACTATTGCTGTCATTACGCCCACAGGTAATTCTCGCGGTGCTAGGAGTACGCGACTGCTGAGATCGGCTAAGAGCAATAAAATCGCTCCTACAATTGCCGCATAGGGAAGAATCCATCGGTAATCCACACCAACAATAAAGCGGACGATGTGAGGTACTACCAAACCGACAAAGCCAATTGGTCCGGCGATCGCCACAGAACTACCTGCTAATAGCACTACACTTACACCAGCGATCGCCTTTATCCACACGGTACTTTGCCCCAAACCTTGCGCTACATCCTCGCCTAAGTTCAAAACTGTAATTTGTCTGCTTAGGGCAAATGCCATTACTAATCCGATAGAGATGTATGGCAGCACTTGAATTAACATACTGAAGTCTATGCCAGCAATTGACCCAGCTAACCAAAAGCGGATTTCGTCTAGCGTGCGTTGGCTAATAATCAGGATGCCTATAGTTAATGAGTAGAATAAAGCCGTGAGGACAGCGCCCACAATTGTGAGATTTAGGGGTGTTAATCCGCCGCGACCGAGAGAAGCTAGCCAATAAACTGCGATCGCCGCTAGCCCTGCACCCATAAAGGCGAATCCGATGTAGGTATTTACCGAAGAACTACCAAACAAAAAAGTCGTCGCAACGACTGCTAAGGATGCACCTGCTTCTATACCTAAAATAGCTGGGTCGGCTAAGGGATTGCGTGTTATCCCTTGCATAATTGCTCCGGCAACAGCGAGGGCAGCCCCTACCAAAATGGCAACGAGCGATCGCGGTAGCCTCGCTGTCAGAATAATCAAGTGGTTAGCTGAACCGTCAAAATTGGTCAGCGCAGCAAATACAGTATCTAAGGAAATGTCCGCCGCGCCATAGGCAACGCTGGCAATTAGACACAGCAATAGAGCGATCGCTCCTAATAATAAGCCAATAAGCAAGGGTAGTCGCAATTAGAGTACGGTGCAAACAAAGACTACTTTAAACTTATTACGAATATTTTTCAACTATTATTAATTTAATAGAGTCAAAAGTCAAAGCTTAAAGGTCAAAAGTTACAACTATCAAGCCCCTTTTGACTCTCTTGATGATAATTATTTCTAATAGCTTTTTGAGACAGACCCCAAATATCTTAATGAGAACGACTGCTGTTTCTTAATTAAAGGTGGTAGTATCTAAATTACCAGCTTGTTAAGAGTAATTCTCAATAAGTTTAAGAGCGAATGTAACTCCTGTAGTTAGCACAATTGCAAAAAGATAACTGTTAATTGTTAGCTATGCAGGTTTTTGAAGTTAAGGTTGGAGGTTATTTCGTCCGATGGACACTGTTAAGGTGATGAGCAACCTTGAGGATATACTCAAAGCTCTAGGAATTCCAGCAGAGTTGATACACCCTGAAGCTTTGCTCCATCAGGACTTACAGCTAGATTCTACAGAAACAATAGAAGTTGCCCTAGCATTAAAACGCAGGCTGGGCATTAATGTCAAATTAGAAACTCGTCGGGACAAAAGTTTAGCTGAAGTCTGTACTTTAATCGAGTCAGTCATGTCACAGATGACATCTCAGAACTAAGCTCAGTTAAATTGTTGAGAATTGTTGTATATAGTAAGGACAGTTTAATGAATACAATTAGTATTAGCACCTTGCCAAAAAAACCGAAGTCAAAGGAATTGGCGTTGACATTGCATCTATACCCAAAATTGCCAGGTTAATCGATCGCTACGATCGCGAAACCTTAACGATGGTGTTTACTCTCCAAGAACAAAAGTATTGTCAATCAGTTAGCGATCGCGTGGCGCTTTCTTCACCAAATTGCGCTTATACATTGTGTTTTGCCATCAAAGAAGCCGTAAGCAAAGCTTTAGGTATTGGTTTTGTGGGCATCGGCTGGAATGAAATTGAAGTAGACATCACTCAAGATCGGCCAGTAGTTTGTTTGCACGGACGGGCAAAAATTCAAGCTCAAAAACTGGGTATTCAACAGTGGTTTGTTGACTGGTGGAAGTGGCAAGATTGCTTAGTAGTCAACGTTTTAGCTCTCTCCTAGACCTATAAGCCTTGAAGGAAAGTTTAAATGAATGAGATTGACAAACGACCAGATATTTTTAACATTGCTGCTTATTTGCTAGAGAGCAACTTAGCGCGAGGGAATGGGGAGAAAATAGCACTTTGCGATCGCGATCAAACTTATACTTACTCGCAGCTAAATAGTTTAGTCAGACGCAGTGCTAAATTACTGGCAACGCTTGGTGTAGAAAGAGAAAATCGCGTTGGGATATTATTACCAAATCGGTCGGAATCAGCAATCTTTTTTCTGGGCGCAATTTGGCTAGGTGCTGTACCCGTGCCGATTAATCCTGCTTGTTCAGTCGCAGAGATCGACTATATTGTTCAAGACTCTCGCATCAAGATATTGCTAACTAGCCAAGCATGGCAAGAAAAGCTATCTCTTTTGTCAGATCGTTTGCATCAGATATTACTCATCGATGGCAAACAGCCATTTTTATCTCTACTTGAAAATTGCTCAGAACTAACAACTTACGCGACGACATCACCCGATGAAGTAGCTTTTTGGCTTTACACTTCTGGTAGCACAGGACAACCGAAAGGGGTCATGCACGCTCATCAGAGTGTATTAGTGTGCGTCAAACAGTATGCTGAAGCTGTTCTAGGCTTGAATGAAAAAGATATTTTTTATTCTGTTGCTAATATTGCTTTTGCCTATGGTTTGGGTAATAGTGTTTATTTTCCCCTAGCAGTTGGTGCAGCTTCAGTATTATCTGATGCTAGTAATGCCTTCGATATTATCGACGATATTCAACACTATCGACCGACAGTATTTTTTGGCATACCTAGCGTTTATGCCAGTATTTTAGAGCTAAAAGAAATTGCTGGTTTGGATTCATCATCGCTGCGCTTGTGCGTGTCCGCAGCCGAACAACTACCAAAGAGTATTTGGCAAGAATGGACACAGGTACATGGTTTAGAAATTTGTGAGGGAATTGGCACTACAGAGTTTCTGCATATATTTCTCTCTAATCGCTTGGGAGAATCTAAACCAGGGAGTTCTGGTCGTCCCATACCTGGTTACGATGTTCGGGTTGTGGACGATCGCGGTATTCCCTGTAGAGATGATGAAATTGGCGAACTAGAGGTAAAGGGGGAAAGCCTGATGTTGGGTTACTGGAATCAACTGCAAAAAACGCGCCAAGCTATCTACGGGAACGTGATGCGAACTGGAGATAAATATAAACGCGATCGCGATGGTTTTTTCTGGTTCATGGGACGAGGTGATGACTTGTTTAAAGTTAACGGTCAGTGGGTATCGCCTTTAGAAATAGAAGGAGTTTTATATCAACATCAACAAGTGTTGGAAGTTGCCATAGTACCTGAATACAATGGTGGCGATCGCCTGACGCAAATTGTTGCCTATATCAGCTTGAAGTCAGCACGACAGCCTAGTATTGAGATCGAAAAAAGTATTCGTCAGTTTGCCAGACAGCATTTACCTCATTTTAAAACTCCCCAACAGATTTACTTTGTGGAGAGTTTACCGCGCACCTCTACCGGAAAAATTCATCGTCGTTTGTTGAGACAACCGCAACCCAATTTATTAACTATTGCTCGGTAGCTTCGCTAATCGCCTAATTATCAATTAAATAACAAGCAAATGGTATTAGAATTTAAAACCGCAATTAAGTATCGTGAAACCTTCGTTCCCGGTCACAGGGACGCAATTGTAGTTCTCAACAATCTCCTGCAAGCTGGCATTTTTACTCAATATGTCATGTACGAAGGAAAAAACGAGGTTCGTATTGCTGGAGGCGAACTAGCTAAAGTAATCGTTACTCAAGATAAGGTATTGCTTGAAGGAGCGGGGAAATCTTCTGTAGAACCAGTCAGCGATCCCTTTAAACAGGTAGAGAGCCTCTTAAACTCGTTACCCATTGAAGATTGGACAGCATACGGCTATACGGCTTTTGATCTAGCACGTTTTTATTCTGCCTATGCCAAAGTCAGCTTACAGTCTTTGTGTCATTTCTTAATTCCTGAAACCGAACTGCACTTTACCAAACAAGGAGTACGAATTAAGACTACTCAATCATTAGACTTGGTGAGAAGACAACTATTTATGGAGTCTGAATTACCAGATTACCAGGCAACAACTGTCAATGTTGACCAGAGCGATCGCGAACAGTATCAAAGCTCTGTCAGCACCTTAATTGAGGCAATTAAAAACGCTCGTTTGCATAAGGCGATTGTTTCCCGTTCTATTCAATTATCTGGCGAACTGGATATTTTAGGCACTTACGTTCTCGGTACTAAAGCTAATAATTCTGCTCGCTCTTATTGTTTAAATCTGGGAGATGTTAGCGCGGTAGGTTTTAGCCCTGAAACTTTGATGGAGGTACGAGATGGTTTTGTTGTCACTAACCCCTTAGCAGGAACTAGACCTCGCGGTGTCAGTATCGAAGAAGATATTAAGTTTAACAACGAGTTATTTACCGATGCCAAAGAGGTAAAAGAACATTCTCTCTCAGTTTGGCTGGCGCAAGATGAAATTGCTGCTGTTTGCGTGCCAGAAACAGTACGGATTTTAAACTTTATGGAGGTTAAACAGTATCGTTGCGTGCAACACCTGTCATCGAAAGTAGGAGGTCAGCTTAAGGCTGATAATACTCTTTGGGATGCTTTAAAAGTCTTGTTTCCGGGGATTACAGTATCGGGAATTAGTAAACAAAAAGCCCTAGAGTGGATAGATCGCCTAGAAGCAGAACCGAGAGGAATTTATGCTGGTAGTATTGGCTGGATAAACAGCCAAGGGGAAGCAGATTTAGCGATCGCAATTCGCTCAGTTTATCAATATGGCGATCGCATTTATTTGAATGCAGGGGCGGGAATTATTGCTGAATCAGTTCCTCAGCACGAGTATGTTGAGTCTGTCAACAAGATGAATACCGTGTTGAATAATTTGGTGCTTAAAAACTAATTACTAAATTTGGTAGAGATGCGATCAATGTATGAAAGCAATGTAGGAAGTTTAACCAAGAGTTGTGAAGACTTTAAGACCTTGAACCATAGCTTGCAAGTATTAGAAATTTACCGCTTCAAACATCTTGTAGAACGAGAAGGAGAGAAATTTATCCAGCAACACTATACAAGTACAGAGTGCAGCGTTACCGATACTGGTGAACGGCGAATTCAATACTTAGCTGGTCGTTTGGCTGCTAAGAAAGCAATTGCGATTATCAGTAAAAACGATCTTTGCTTGAATTGGCTAGATATTGAAATTCTCAGATTACCCACAGGTCAACCTGCTGTAGTTTTGTACGGTCGATGTCAAGAAATAGCAGCAAAACTCGGTATTAAGCAATGGTTGTTAAGTATTAGTCATACTGCTACCTATGCCGTAGCCAGCGCGATCGCAGTAGTTTAAATCAGTAGTTTTAATATGTCTATATCTACACCAGTGTCAATAGGTATCCGTTCCCTAGCCGTTAGCTTTCCTAGCACTATCCGTACCAACGATTATTGGCAGCAAAAATATCCTGAGATGGTGCGCCAAGCGCCAAAAAGAAACAAAAGAAGCTCGACTATATCTAGTAGTGAGGATGATGTCGATCTTTGGTCTCAAGAGGTTGCACCCTATTTATCTGACCCCTTTCGAGGGAATGTAGAACGGCGAGTACTAGGCGCGGATGAATCTTCTTTAGCAATTCAATATCGAGCAGCAACAGAGGCGTTAGCCGCAGCAAAATTGCCAGTTGAAGAAGTAGAGGTAGCGATCGTGGCTTCTCTGGATCGCCTGGGGATGGATAACACCACTAGGTTAGCTCGAAAATTAGGGTTAAAGTGTCCTGCGTGGAATCTCGAATCAACTTGTTCTAGCGCTTTAGTAGCACTGCAAAATGCCCGTGCTTTAATCCAAACCGGAGAATACAGTAATGCTTTGGTAATTGTCTCTCACTTTGGCTCGAATACTGTTCGAGAACGAGATACCCTTGCTTGGTCAATGGGAGATGGTGCGGGAGCTTTTGTTGTCGAACAACTCAAACCAAACCAGGGAATTTTAGCGCACAAAATAGTATCTACGGCTGCTACCTACGGTGCATACTGTCACAGTCTAGAAACTGACGAGCTAGGTAAACCGCGAATATTAACGCAAACAGGAGAAAATGCTAGTAGTTTAGCAGAAACAGCCGTCGATTTTGTTCGTACTTGCTGCCAAGAAGCCGCAAATAAAGCAGGAGTGAGTTTGACAGAAATCGATTTTTTTGCTTTTAATACTCCTACAGCTTGGTATGCGAACGTCTGCACTAGAGCTT
>CAJQOK010000385.1 GCA_905479905.1 uncultured Aliterella sp. | reverse complement strand
ATGAAGAAACTGGAGACGTGAGTATTCAAGATAAGATTCTTTTTGATGAGGGTAGCGCGGAACTTATACCCAAAGGCAAGGCTTTTTTAAGAAAATTTATTCCCGTTTATAGTCAGGTTATTTTCTCTCAAACTGCTATCGAAAACCAAATCACGCGGGTAGTTGTTGAAGGTCATACAAGCTCTAAAGGTGAGTACGAAGACAATTTAGAACTTAGCTTGCTGCGATCGCTTTCAGTATCTAAGTACATTTTCTCAAAAGACTTGAACTTCAAAACAAAAGAGCGCTTGAAAAAGAAGATTTTGGCATCAGGGCGAGGAAAAATAGACGCAGATCCAATTGATAACCCCTCAGATCGCAAAGTTGTTTTTCGCTTTCAGTTTAAAGGTGAAGAATTTGCCCAATGGTATGAAAAAAATCAGTTACCAGGGAAGAAAGCGCCATGAACGTAAGGTTTTCACCCTTAATATTGCCTGAATATCCTCAATTTATGCCCCATAAACTTATAGAAATTACCAAGAGTTTAGCCAACTCCAGTAGTTTTACTAGCCTAGAAAAGCTCAAGAATTTTCCTTTAATGCGATCGCGCTCTATCGAGCTAATATTTGCTGATATCCAACATGGTAAGGCTAAGGAAGTCAATAGGTTAGAGTGGGTTTACTGCATCCAAATTATGGCTCTAGGTGAGCAAGAATACCACTCGCCAATCTCTGACGCTATTTGGCAGTTTGCCACGCAGGATTTATGGTTGAGCCGCTTGTTACTTTGGCGTTTAGCTCTCTACCACAGCGATCGCTCAAAGCGGATACTTGCACCACAACTTGCTGACGGCTTTACTCGCTTTGCATCAATTATCAAGCAAAGTCAACCCATACCTGTAAAAATTATTGAGGCACTTATCCAATTGCAACCAGGTCAGGAAGTTAGTGCGATCGCTCTTGACAACCTTTTGACACCCAGTAAGCTATTAACTAGCGCCAACCTTCCCCCAGCTATTCCTGTAGTAGAAAAAGCTCTAGACTGTGTTGCTCGGCATTTTTCAGATTTTAAGTTACCTAAAGAACAACAAGTAAAATGGCTATTAAACTGCCTAAACGAGATGTCTTTACAGCAACAAATAAATGCTGTGGAGGTTTTACTTACTCAAGTTCCCATTAGAGTAGGAGGTAGTTTGCCCCTCTTGGTAGGATGGTTGCGAGAACGCTACAATCCACAAGTTACAGGTACACGATGGTATCACCTGTCGGAAAGAGCAAAACGAGCTTTAAGAGAGTGGATTGGAGCGGTTAACTATAATGATTTTGCTAACTTGATAGACAAGCTTTTACAGGTGCTTAGTCTTAAAGATTGGGAAAAGAAACAACTTCAATCTCGAAGAAAATTCTGGTTCGACTATAGCAACCGCTTTGAGCGGATTCGCATTTTGTTACCCCAAAATTCAATGAATTGTCTAGATAGTAAGGTATTTGCTACAGATATTGAAATCTTAGCGACAGATGGCAGCACTGATACAGAGGTGTGCATCTTTGATTTCGGGGAGTGGTTTGTAGTAGAGTTTTTTCGCGGGATAGGTAGTGAAACTCGCCTTTTTCGTCGAAATGCTCAAATTGAACAAGTGCTTTTCGGCTCCCCTAACATCTCACTCAAGCGACTTCGCCGTCTCGGTGGGGAGGTTCACGACCACAAGTATTGTTGGCAGTTTTACTGTGAAGAATGGCTCCATAACAAAGGAATTTGTCCAAACCCAGGCTTAAACCCTTTGAAAGAACCTGAAGACTATAAGTTGCAAGATCGAAAAAAGCAACTTTTACGTTGGCAGGAGGATATTGAAAAGCTTGAGAAGGAGGCGCAGAGGTACAAAGATGATTGATTTACAAAACAATTTTGGATAATTTTGGTAGTAAATGCGATCGCTTTCAATAAACATATGCGATCGCACTTAACCCTTTTCTACCCAAAAAACCGCCCCACAGAACAAGCAAAATCTGGCAACAATGGCGAATTTATTTCATCTTCACTTGTCAACGTTGCTACTAACACTAAGGCGGCATTTTCGCGGCGATAAATCTCTACTTTCTCCAACCGCCAGTCTACAATCCAATACTCCTGTACTCCTCTTAAAGAATACAGTTTAAGTTTAATTTCTCGGTCTCTACGCTCTTGTTCTGCACCAGACGATAATACCTCTACAACTAATTCTGGTGCGCCTGTCAAATGTCCCGCATCATCTAGCAAAACTGCTAGTCGTTCTTTACTAGCCCAAGCTACATCGGGAATTACATTATCGGCATCTGTAAATATGATGCCAGGATTGATAGTAGCTCGCCCTAAACCTTTAGCTCTTGACCAATTTTGTAACTGCGAGTAGATATTGCCACAAGTTTCTTGGTGCATCCAGTGTGGCGATCTAGTCACAAACAATTCTCCGTCAACAATTTCATAGCGCGTACCTTCGCTACTGGCTAAGAGGTTTATGTCTGCTGTAGTCCAGCGCACTCTATCGGTTGTAGTCTGGCTCATGGCGAAACTCCTTATCCTGGCATTCTTATCTTCTAGGATAATGCACTTAGCTTGTTGCTATTTGTACTTTATCCTCCATAACTCTCGCTGCATAGGTGGCTATGCTAACGGTTTCGTCATCTAAGCACTGTCCGGTTGCTAGATTAAAGTTTTGTTTGTAAATTGGCGATGCTACTTTTGTTATGCCATTGCGATCGCCTACAATTCCTCTAGACAGCACAAAGGCTTTGCTAAATGGATCGTAGTTACTTAGCGCGTACACATCATTACTATCTCCCACTCTAAATATTGCTACTTGTTCGCCGCTAACTAACGCACATACTCCGGTATTTAGGGGGATGTCTGCAATTGCACAAATATCAACCCATTTAGTTTTAGCTAAAGCTTGAACCATTTTGATGTCTCCTCTAATTTTTCCTAACAATACTACGAGATTTGGGCGGTTAATTTCTCCGATTCGTAAGCGGGACGTTTTTGTTCTCTTTCTTCTACATAAACTAAACTTGGGTCGGGTGTATCAGAATTAACAAAATGGCGGAATCTCTTAAGTTTTTCGGGGTCTTCGATAGTTGCTTTCCACTCGCATTCGTAGGTATTTACTAAATGCTGCATTTCTTGTTCTAATTCTTCAGCAATTCCCAAGGAATCATAAATCACTACTTGCTTAAGATAGTCAATTCCACCTTCTAGCTTATTAAACCAAGTGGCAGTTCTTTCTAATCTATTGGCGGTACGAATGTAGAACATTAAGAAACGATCTAAATATTTAATCAGCGTTTCTCTATCTATATCTTCAGCGAGTAAGATTGCGTGTTGCGGCTTCATTCCGCCGTTACCACAGACGTACAAATTCCAACCTTTTTCGGTGGCGATGATACCAAAATCTTTACTTTGAGCTTCCGCACACTCCCGTGTACAGCCAGATACAGCCGATTTTAGCTTGTGAGGCGATCGCAATCCGCGATAACGTAACTCTAAATCAATCGCTAATGTTGTAGAATCTTGTACGCCAAATCTACACCAAGTGCTACCTACACAGGATTTGATTGTTCTTAATGCTTTACCATAAGCGTGTCCCGATTCAAAACCAGCCTCAATTAATTTGCGCCAAATAGGCGGTAATTGATCGACTCTTGCGCCTAATAAATCAATTCTTTGTCCCCCGGTAATTTTGGTATAAAGCCCAAACTCTTTAGCTACTTCTCCTAGCACAATTAATTTATCTGGAGTCAATTCGCCGCCAGGTACTCTAGGAATTACTGAATAAGTCCCGTCTTTTTGAATGTTGGCTAAAAATGCGTCGTTGGTATCTTGCAAACCTACATGAGGCTGATTCAAAATGTAGTCATTCCAAGTTGAAGCAAGAATAGAAGCTACCGCAGGCTTGCAAATTTCACATCCTTTACCTTGACCGTGTTTTTGTAGCAATTCATCAAAAGTAATAATTTTGTGAGTGCGGACTAAGTGGTAAATTTCTTGACGGGAATAAGCAAAGTGTTCGCAGAGATGATTTTTTACTTCTATCCCAGCTTTTTTCATTTCGTACTTCAGCAAATCTGTTACTAAGGGGACGCAACCACCGCAACCCGTACCCGCTTTAGTACACTTTTTGACGCTACCTATATCTGTGAAATTATTTTCTTGAATCGCCGTGCAAATTTGTCCTTTACTTACATTATTGCAAGAGCAAATTTGCGCCGAGTCTGGGAGATTTTCTACTCCCATTGCTGTTGATACTTTACCTGATCGTGGTGGTAATAGTAAGTCTTCTGGATGGGGTGGTAAAGCGATATTATTTTGCACAAATTGCAGCAAAGTACCATAACTCGCCGCATCGCCTACCAAAATTCCGCCTAATAAACGGCTACCATCAGAATTGACAACCAGCTTTTTATAAGTTCCGGTAACTGCATCTGTAATTGCAATCTCTTTCGCATCAGAGGTTTTAGCAAAAGCATCGCCAAAACTAGCTACATCTACGCCTAAAAGTTTCAACTTTGTAGACATATCTGCGCCTACAAACGTGCTATTAGGAATATTGCTTAATACTTTAGCGGCTACACTTGCCATTGTATAACCAGGGGCAACTAAACCATATATTCTGTTTTGATAAAGGGCGCATTCACCGATCGCATAGATATCAGCATCAGAAGTTTGACAATGCTCGTTAATTACAATACCACCGCGATCGCCTACTTCTATACCGCATTCTCTAGCAATCTCATCACGGGGGCGAATTCCTGCCGAAAATACTATCATATCTGTTTGTAATTCCGAACCATCAGCAAAGGTCATTTTGGCAACTTTACCGTCAATGCTGACAATCTCTGTTGTAGATTTATTTGTATGGACGCTAACACCTAGTTCTTCGATTTTGCTGCGAAGAACATTACCGCCGTTATCATCTATTTGCATAGGCATTAATCGCGGTGCAAACTCAACTACATGAGTTTTCAAACCCATATTTTTCAAAGCGTTAGCACATTCTAAGCCTAATAATCCACCGCCAATTACTACCCCAGTTTGGCAATTTTTAGCATACGCAGACATCCCTTCTAAGTCTTCAATGGTGCGATAAACAAACGTCCCAGCGCTATCTTTACCTTTAATTGGTGGTACAAAAGGAAAAGAACCCGTAGCTAATACTATTTTGTCGTAAGTAATTTCTAAACCATTGGCGCTATGGACTACTTTTTGCTGACGGTCGATGGAACTTACGCGATCGCCTATATGAATGTTAATATTATTTTCGTGATATAAGCCGGGTGTAACTAAAGTCAAGTCTGCGGCGGTTTTGCCGGAAAAGTAACCACTTAAATTAACGCGATCGTAGGCTACGCGGGGTTCTTCGCAGAATGTAATAATGTTCCAAGAATTACTCCCACCTGTGGCAATCATTTCTTCTAGAAACTTATGCCCTACCATGCCATTCCCAACTACAACAAGGTTCTTTTTGGCTGTCATTGATTTAGGTTACATTAACGTTTTATTACCCTAATAAGACATTTATAATAATTCACTGATTTATTTGTAGCAAAGACAACAAAAGCCCCTTATTGATGCAAAAATTTAACTTTATTAATTCGTTTTCTGCATCTAGTTAAGCTTGAGAAAGTCTTTTGATTAGTATCTAAGTATTTACACCCATGCCTAAAAAAATTAACTAATCCATATTTTCCCCCCTTTTTTAAGGGGAGTCAAAAAGCGGTGTAGCTTAACCTGACCGCTTTGTTGACGTGGGTTAGGGGGGATCTTCCTCTAACAAAAATGACTAGATTTTAGTTGCTCAAATAGCTGAGATACTTTACTTAAGTCTTTATCTCCAGGATTTCGTTCTACACCGCTAGATAAATCAATTCCGTTAGGTTTTACTTGACTTAAAGCATCAAGTATGTTAAAGGGCGTTAACCCTCCAGCTAGCAACCAAGCACATTTAGGATTAAATGCTTGCAAAGTATCCCAATCTAAAGTTTTACCCGTACCGCCTAGTTGCTGAGGATCGTAGGCATCAAGCAGCAATGTATCAACGTAGCTTGTATAAATATCTACTTGTTCTAATGCTTGGGAGTTTTGCACTCTCAAAGCTTTAATGATTTCTACCTGCGGCAAAACTTGGCGAAGTTGGACGCAAAAATCTGGCGATTCGTCACCGTGTAACTGTACCCCGGTTAAATCAGCCTCCGCCACTATCTGCTTAATTTCTGTAATAGTGCTGTTTGCAAAAACCCCAATCCGCTCTACATTGTCTGGTAACTGTTCTCTCACGGCGCGAATCTGCGTAGAAGTGACATAACGTGGTGAAGCTGGTACACAGATAAACCCAAGGGCGTTTGCACCCATTGAGGCGATCGCTTTTCCTTGGTCTGGTTTAGTAATCCCGCAAATTTTGACTCGCATTGTAATTCTTATCAAATCTTTAATTAACTTTTAAAACAGATTTTAGCTTTGTGCCAGTGTATTTTGATAATCCTTAGTTGTTAATCCTTTTTTCGGGAGGAATCACCTTGCTTAATTTGATGTTACTAGGGGCAGTACAACAAACTGTACCTGATACGGTGAGATGGAGTTGGACAGGAACAGCGATTATTGTAGGTATTAGTTTATTTATCCTGCTTGTTGCGGGTAGAACCATCCGCTATCCTCAAGCTGGCCCTAAAATGCCTTTACCATTCCCTTCGCTATTTAATAATCCTAGCGTTGGTACGTTCTTAGCTGCTATGAGCTTTGGTCACATTCTAGGGATTGGTACTGTTTTGGGACTTACAAATATTGGGGTCTTAAAGTAAGTACGCTTAAAAAAATTCCTACCTATAAGGGCGCATTTCTGCGCCCTTTATTGGTTATATATTCCCGTGATTGCTTGCAAGTACGGATTATGCGAATAGTTTTTTGTCGCACTGTTAACAATCAATTGTCTATGCTAGGAGTTACAGGCTGCGGCTCAACATATTGCTGTAGCAGTCGCCTGGAAATATTTAGTTATAGGAAAATGCCATGCAAACAGGTTGGCGAGTTGGATCTTTATTTAACATACCCTTATTTTTAGATCCGCTATGGTTTGGAATTTTAGCGATCGCCACTGTAAATTTTGGCGTTGCTTATACTCAATGGGGCAGTGTACTATCTTGGAGTGCGGGGCTAGTAATGGCTCTACTTCTGTTTGGTTCAGTATTACTGCACGAACTAGGTCATAGTGTAGTAGCCCAAAATCAGGGAATTAAGGTTAAATCGATTACTTTATTTTTCTTTGGTGGAATTGCGGCGATTGAAGAAGAATCAAAAACTCCTGGTGGCGCTTTTCAAGTTGCGATCGCAGGGCCCGCCGTTAGTATTGGTTTATTTGTAATTTTGGCGGTACTCAGCCAAGTTCTACCAGATGGTAGTTTAGTCGGTGAGATGGCGGGAGATTTAGCCAAAATCAACATAGTTCTTGCCCTATTCAACTTAATTCCTGGCTTACCTTTAGATGGCGGACAAGTGTTGAAAGCTGCCGTATGGAAAGCTACTGGAAACCGCTTTACAGCAGTACATTGGGCAGCAAGAGCGGGGGTAATTTTAGGTTGGAGTGCGATCGCGGCTGGTTTAGCTATAGACTTCTTTACTGGCGAATTAATTACTGGCTTGTGGATTGCAATACTTGGCTGGTTTGGGATTCGCAATGCCAACGCCTACAATAGCGTGACTTCCTTGCAAGAAATTTTACTCAAGTTAGTTGCTAGTGATGCTAT
>CAJQOK010000384.1 GCA_905479905.1 uncultured Aliterella sp. | reverse complement strand
ATGCAAATCTGGAAGGAGCAAATTTAGCCCATGCTGACTTGAGCCAAGCGCTGTTAGTTGCGACTAATCTCAAAGGAGTAAATCTTCAAGGTACTAACCTCTCAGGTGCTTTGCTCCAAAATGCTATCTTTTGAATTTAGTTTGCACTTTCTAAAAACCAATGTTAACAAAACCTTACTTTAAATTCAGGTACAGTTTAGCCAATTTCAAAAGAATTAATAAACTTAGCACCCCCTTGAACCAACGTCGCTGAACGCACCAAAAATGTATTAATCTTTGCGCTAAGTTAGGATAGCTTCGCTGATTTCCCGCCGATTTAAATCCAGCCAGAAACCCATGAATTACATAGTCGTGAGCGAAGGGACATAAGGGAACTACATCTCTACCTAATTTTTCATTCCCAAGGTTTTTGTAGTTCATGTGGTGGATGGCATACCGATGTCCCTTACCAATCCGCACCCAGGGAAACATCGTACAGTAATCACCTACAGCATCAAGCCAAGTTCGATGCTTACTGTACCAGTTGTCAGACTTAATGTGACTTTGATAATTAATGTATGCTCGTTTTGTCTGTTTGCTCAAGCGCAGTAGCTCCTATTGACGATTTTATTTATAAACATGAATACTTACCCTAAAAATCTGGGCTAAAACACATTGAATTACTTGCGTGTAAGGAACATACCCAGTAACAATTGCCCAAATACTAATACAAAAAAGACAACAACCATTTTCCAAGCTAATTGAATTGAAAACTTAATTATTACGAAGGTGTAAGAGCCTATCCACCAAAGAACCTGTTTAATGGTTTTCCAGGTTTTATCATTGTCAAGTTGTACTCTGACTTCTTCTTGCCTCTCCTTATATTTTCGGGCGCTCCGGTAAGCGTGTCGCTTCTTGGCGATCCGAGCAATTTCTTGTTGCGAAAAGTCGTCTTTCCTTCCAGTCCATTCAAAAAGGTAAGGATTGCACCCGTATTCATCCTGGATAAAATAGTAAACAATGTGGCGCTTCGCAGTTTTACTCATATTTATACCTCTGCTGCTATTTCCGTATCTTATATTTACCAGAAATTGATAAAAAAGCAATGCTTTTAGCATTAATTAATTTTCCCATTACCAATAATGTTTTACAACCAAAAAGTAAAAGGTATGACTTCTTATCAAATCAAGCTAATAGCTGCTTTATTGATGGTAGTAGATCATGTTGGCGTAGTATTCTTCCCTGACCAATTAGCATTTAGGTATGTAGGTAGATTAAGCTTTCCGCTCTTTGCGTGGTTGGTTGGGCAAGGAGAAAAGTATACGAAAGACTTTAACTCCTATCTCATTAGGCTGGCGGTTGGGGCAGTCATTAGTCAACCTTTATACTATGTGCTGTTTAATTTCACTAATTTAAATATCTTAGTTACTTTATTAATTGGTTTATTGGCGATTAGACTAGGAAAATTAGTTAACTTTAAATACTTAGTTTGGCTTACTTTTGCTGGAGTAGCTCAAGCAATCAATACTAGCTATGGTTTCTACGGAATCCTCGTTATAACTGTCCTATCAGAGTTTAATAGTAATGATTTTAAGTGGTGGCTCCAATGGATATTGGTAAATCTGTTAGTTTTTGTAATTACTAGCTTTAAGCATTATCAATTGTTAGCACTACTTACTCCTTTGATTATTATGCTATGGAATGGCAAGCAAGGCCAAAAAGCAAAGTTGTTTTACCTTTTCTACCCTGTTCACTTATTTATTCTGAAACTTTTAGTTTTTTTACTGCTTGCTGGACGTTATTTGATACAGATGAATTAAAATATTTTTAGGGGAAGTTCAGTAATACTTGCAAACTACTTTCTATACTTGGTAAATTTAACCATCCACTCCGAATCCAAGTATTAAGCCCGTCGTTTGTAATGTCTTTTAACTGCTCTAAAATTTGAAATAACTTATGCGATTGTTTGTGATAGTAATACTCTATCAAGTTTGCCAAAATTATAGCGCAGCAGCAGGCGTTATCTAAAGCTTTCTCTAACCTGGCTAACTGCTGCCACGACAACAAGTTAAAGTTTTTAACTTGGTCTGCCATAAGTTCAACTGAACTTTCTTCCCAACTCAATTACTGAAAGCTGCAAAATTTCCGAGTCTTGCCCCTTATAGCAGCTTCGTGCTTATCTACCCCTTATTAGAGAACTGTTCAGTGATCGCCCTTATCCAAATGCCACAAAATACCCTGCACCGTTAGACGCTGAAACGATACGATTACAGAAGAAGCAATTAGGGATAAGGTGCTTGGACAAGGGCGGTCGCGTCTGATTCAATTAAAACACGCGAAAAACTTTTATGCTTTGCGAATTCACTGTTTACGACGACGATAATTTTGACCCCGATGATGAAACGTGCGATCCCGATGTGGAGCCAGATGATGAAGACTACCTTGAAAACTATGTTTTTAACCAAGAAAAAGAGTTTACTACTCGTTGCCAAAAAGCAATTACAGAACTAAAACACTCTTTGGCATCTGAAGGAATAGCTGTAAAGGAGCTTGATAGTTGGTTTACGGAGGGATTAAGAGTTTTATATGCCGCCTGTTTCGTGGATCAATTTCTAAATTTGGATAACTCGACAAATTTTGATAGAGTTTGTCGCACTTTAGAAGCCGAAGTAAAGGCGCGAGACGTGCATATTCAAGTAGTTCTTAAACGCTTTGCGATGTTTCCGCCTGTTGCCGAATAAACTACTCTGACTTCGTATCGCGCGAGCGTTGGAGTCTTAGGGTTGGAGTAGAAATGGAGAAGAAAACAACCCAGAGCAAAGCTTGAATGAACTCGAATTGCAAGGCGCGAGAATGGGCTACTCTCCATCGCCTAACGCACACGAAGCGATCAGGATTTGGGAAGAAAACGGAAAACTTATTGAGTTGGGATGGGAGCGAATACCCCACAGCAAAAATTCAGTAAAGTACAGCCGTAAAGTGCCAACCAATCGACCCAGTTTTCGCTCAAGAGTAAACTAAAAATGAACAATCTAACAATTGAAATTTCTGCTCCCAAGTTTGAACTGTACGAACTTGTAACCCTGAACTTGAACGAGCAAGAACAACACACAAAAGTAGTTAGGCACTGGTTTGATTACGAGGGCGATCTGTGGTGGTATAAAATCCAGGGTTCCGAGGCGCTTTACCCAGAAAATGCTTTAACCGCAACCTCTCAGGAAATGCGATAGCCGTCCCAAGCGCGCTCAGGGCTTCGCACCCTTAACTGCTGCTCTAGTCAGGTTTACCAAAATCCGTCAACGCCTACAAATGAGTATATGTTACAATTAACACAAAAACTATGTCAGTAAGTAAGGGTAAAAGTAATGGCATATAACAAGCAACATCACCTAACCTTTGCTGCACTGCTAAGGCTTTCAGGACTTTCGGAGAGTTTAGCGGAACCTATCAGTTTAAATTTGGCACAACTGGATAATAGTCAGCAAGATGCTTTGATTACACTTATTTCCGAAGAATTACAAAAAAAACTGAGTTCGCGGTCAGTTTAATTACCTTTAAAAGAGATCGCCTCTAGCACTACCCCACCAATCCCGCCAGTTTCCCCTCCAAACTAGCTACTCGATCTTCTTTGGCAAAAAATCGCACCCTTAACCGCTATGGGTCAGTCTGCCCTAAATGGTAGCAATGACCACAGCAAGTATTGTTGGCGATTAACTTTAGAATCTTGACCCGCAAATAGCCTGAACTTGAACTTCAGGCAAGTTCCGATTCTTTTCCCGACAAACCAACACATCAGCTAACCGTCGTTCAGCATAGAACTGATGAGCTAACCAACCCAAAGGAAGACCAGCCAATAGTCCAACAATCAACCCAATTATCAAGCTAGAAACAAGATTCTTTCTAGTGATAGTATTCTGCCGCTCTACTTTTGCTGACATAGTTCTCCTTTAAATTAATTAAACGCCTCATGACAAACATAGCCAATTAATTCACTACCCAACCAGACGACCTAGAGAGATTAGTTTCCGCTCCACGTTAGCCACCCGGTCTTACAAATCAGAGATCGCACCCTTCACACTTGCTGGGTCAGTCTGACCCAAATACTGCCCTAATGCTTCTCTGACTATCTCAGCTTCCTTGCGACCTGCGGCTAAAGCGATCACACTAAGAGCTTTGCTGCCAGTCCTGGGGGAACTCTAGCCCCGACCATCGGTGAAGAAGCCATCGCTGCTAATTCTGCTATCAGTTACGACTCAAGGATAAACGAAAGTTTGGTCAAAATCGTAGTATCTTCACTAATTCTTCACGGCAACTAAACCACAAATAGTATGTAGGTCGAAGATGCTTGAAATAATACTCAGAAACAAAACCAGATGCTTGCGATAGGCCCAGAAACTCTCAATCCTCTAGAATCGCCATGAATAAAAAACGAATGGTTACAACTATTGCTAGAGAAATGATCAAAGACTACTTGCCCGGTATTCCGATTAGAGTTAAAGTCAGTAGCTCCTCCTGGTTTGGCGGCGGTGACGTAAATTGTCAATTAATCCTACACACTGACAAGGTTTACAAGCAATGTGTTGTTTTT
>CAJQOK010000383.1 GCA_905479905.1 uncultured Aliterella sp. | reverse complement strand
ATACCCGATCTTCGTACCGTAACCGAATTGTAACTTCCCCGATCGCATCAATTCCCGCCGTTACTGATTGCACCGAAAACTCAATTAATTGATTTGGGACATTTATTACCCGGTTAATTGCCTTGTATACCGCATCTACTGGCCCTGTACCAATCGCCGCATCAGTTAATTTTTTGCCTTCAGGAGTTCTTAATGTTACTGTAGCCGTAGGTGTAGAGCGATCGCCACAAGAAACTTGTACAAGTTCCACCCGAAACATTTCGGGACTTGATTGGATTTCGTCATTAGCGATCGCTTCTAAATCCCAATCAGAAATATCTTTTTTCTTGTCTGCTAAATCCTTAAACTTCAAAAAGGCTTTATTTAGCTCGTCTTCTGGCAAATCAAAACCTAATTCTTTCAGTCTAGTACGGAAAGCATTGCGCCCGGAATGTTTACCTAAAACAATTTGATTATTGGTAAGTCCAATCGATTCCGCGTCCATAATCTCATAGGTGAGCTTATTTTTAAGAATGCCGTCTTGATGGATTCCCGATTCGTGAGCAAAAGCATTTGCACCCACAATCGCTTTATTTGGCTGTACTAGCATTCCTGTCAAAGTCGAAACTAGGCGAGAAGTTTTATAAATTTGGCGAGTATCAATATTTGTAAGTGCCACTTCTGATTCGGCGCTTCTACCCACAAAAGGGTTAAAATACTGCCGCCTGACGTGCAACGCCATCACAACTTCCTCTAAAGCTGTATTTCCGGCACGTTCTCCAATGCCATTAATCGCGCATTCTAGTTGTCTTGCACCATTTTTCACAGCTTCTAGAAAATTAGCAACCCCTAAACCAATGTCATTATGTCCGTGAACGGAAATAATTGCTTGATCGATATTTGGGACATTTTCTTTAATTCCCTTAATTAGTTCGCCAAATTCGCTAGGAGTTGTGTAGCCTACCGTATCTGGAATATTAACTGTTGTTGCTCCCGCCGCGATCGCTCTTTCTAATACTTGATACAAATATTCTGGATCAGTGCGCGTAGCGTCCATTGTCGAAAACTCCACGTCATCGGTGAAGGATTTGGCGTAAGCTACCATTTCCCCTGCAATCTCTAACACCTCGGCTTTAGTTTTTTTCAACTGATACTCTAAATGAATATCGGAGGTAGAAATAAATGTATGTATTCTGCCTTTTGCGGCTGGTTTTAAGGATTCTGCGGCGGCTTTGATGTCGTTTTTGATTGCTCTTGCTAGCGAACAAATTACTGGGCCATTTTCTGTTCCTACAGCTTCAGCAACTTTTTTTACCGCCTCAAAATCTCCCGGACTTGCGTAAGCAAACCCTGCTTCAATTACATCTACTCCTAGCCTTGCTAGTTGCTTGGCAATTAATAGTTTCTCATCTACATTTAGCGTTGCGCCGGGACATTGTTCGCCATCGCGCAAGGTTGTATCAAAAATAATTATTTTGTCTTGCTGTTCTTGGGTCATTTGTTTGTACTCTCCTTAGTTTATATTTTAGTTTTTATTTATAAGTCTAGCTTTTCAATATATTCTCGAATATCGTTCAAATCTATATATCTATCCGTAACATTACGCAACTCCCTAGCAATCATCCCCTCGGTTGATACAACTGTTATATGCGTACTTTTCGATCTTAATAGTTCAATTGCTCTTTCAAAATCACCATCTCCGCTAAATAATACTACTCGATCATATTGTTCTACAGTATTAAACATATCTATAACTATTTCTATATCTAAGTTTGCTTTTTGCGAGTATCTCCCTGATGTATCGTCGTAATATTCTTTAAGTATTTTTGTTCTTACTGTATAGCCTAAACTAATTAAAGCGTCTCGAAACCCTCTTTGATCTTGAGCGTCTTTTAATCCGGTATACCAAAAAGCATTAATTAATTCTGTATTGAGTTTTTCTTTTCTTAAATATTCTAATACTCGCCTCGGATCGAAAAACCACCCATTTTTTTGTTGAGCATAAAACATATTATTGCCGTCTACAAAAATAGACAGCCGATTCATTAAACACGACATAAAAAATACACCTAATAATTTTTTTAAAACTTAAGTTGAGTAACAGGTTATAGCAACATTAGAGACGGAGAATTTTTATAAAAGTCCCCGTCTATTTTTAATTAATTGTTTAATAAAAATATATCTATATTGCCTAATCCTGAAACAATAAAAATAAGTTTAATTGATAAGTTATGTTAAGTAAGAGCATAATATAGTTATTACTTTATCTAAAATTTACCAATAAATTGACTAAATTTACAGGTTTTAGTGACTTTTAACGATCCTCCCCGATCTTGGTATAAACGTTAAAGGCAAGGAAATCAAGCATTTTGCCATAAATTAACATCTAGCAAGAATCAATAGGCGTTTTATTTATCAACTAATAAGTAACTACACCAATCGCTCCAGCTACCAACATAAAGGGCAGAAGTATCAATGCCTGCTAAATGCAAAGATAATAAATTGACGCAAGCAGTCACCCCAGAACCACAATAAACAATAATTTCCCGCCCTTGTAGTTGTTGCCAATGTTGACGTTGCTCTTGAGGAGAATACAAGTATCCATCGCTACTAGAAACATCTTGCCAAGGATAGTTAACCGCTCCTGAAATATGCCCAGCAATGGGATCGATAGGTTCACTTTCGCCGAGAAAGCGGGGAATTTCTCTGGAATCAATTAGCACTACTCCAGGTAAATCTTTACGGGCTTTAACGTCGGTGATATCTACTCGAAGCGATGGTTGCAAGTGACAAATAAATTGTTTTGGTGTCTTTGTACTAATAGCGTCTGTAACGGGCAATTTCAGGCTTTGCCAAGCTGTAAACCCTCCATCTAGTACAGCAACGCGATCATGTCCCAAATAGCGCAGCAGCCACCACAAACGGGCGGCAAAAGCAAAGCGTGAATCATCGTAAGCGACAACCAAAGTTTGAGCATCTATACCCATTGTTGATAATTTTTGGGTTAATACCTCCAGATCGGGGAGAGGATGCCGCCCACCATGTTGCTGTACGGGGCTAGAAAGGTCTTTGTTGAGGTCAAAATAACTAGCGCCGGGAATGTGGCTAATGTTGTACTGTTGCTGCCCTAATTCGGGATCTGCTAGGGAAAAACGACAATCAGCGATCGCAATATGCGTATCTTCTCGATGTTCGTAAAGCCAGGCGGCAGAAACTACTGTTGGTATATCCATAATAGTTGTATGACTTGCGACTTATTTTTACCACAATTGACCGCCGATAACTCTTACACTTTCTATTGCGAAGAATTTGGGGAGACTTTTCATAGCCAACAGGGAGCGAAAACAGAAGCCGAACACAAGTTTGTTGCGCCAACTAGATTAAACATCAAAGCGCATCAACCAGTAGTCAGGATATTAGATGTTTGTTATGGGTTAGGATACAACACGGCGGCGGCTTTAGCTCAAATTTGGGCTGTTAATCCCGATTGTTTGATAGAAGTCATCGCCTTAGAATCTAATGCTAATATCCCCAATAGTGCGATTAACTATAATTTACTCGATAGTTGGGAGCCAGATATTCGCCAAGTTTTAACGCTCTTGGCTAGTAATCATCAAGTAAAAACTACAAGATGTCAGGGAACTTTATTATTAGGTGACGCTAGACAGACAATTAAACTCATTCCCTCTAGCTTTACCGCCGATGCAATTTTTCTCGATCCCTTCTCACCTCCTAAATGTCCGCAATTATGGACTGTCGAATTTATTAACTTAGTGGCTAAGTGTTTAAACGATGAGGGGGTACTAGCAACTTATTCGGCGGCGGCGGCGGTGAGAACAGC
>CAJQOK010000382.1 GCA_905479905.1 uncultured Aliterella sp. | reverse complement strand
ATCAACCTATTAAGCGAAAATCGCTGTTTTGACGGTACAGTTGGCTTTTACAGCCATCAATCTCAAGTCTGTAATAGTGAAATGCGTTTTTCTATATACAAGCCGCCGCAAGCCTCCTCTCAAAGCGTCCCGGTGCTGTATTTCCTTTCTGGTTTGACTTGTACGGAAGAAAATTTTACCTTCAAAGCAGGGGCGCAACGTTTCGCCGCCCAATATGGTTTGATGCTAGTTGTCCCCGATACTAGCCCTCGCAATACAGGAATTGAAGGCGAAAATGAGGATTGGGATTTTGGTAGTGGGGCGAGTTTTTATGTCGATGCGACCCTTGCACCCTGGAAAGCCAACTATCAAATGTATAGCTATATTGTTAAAGAATTACCCGCAATAATTACCGATAATTTTCCAGTACGAGCAGATAAACAAGGCATCTTTGGGCATTCTATGGGCGGTCACGGGGCGCTGGTGTGTGCTTTGAGAAATCAGGAGCTATATAAGTCAGTGTCCGCTCTAGCCCCAATTGTTGCCCCTCTGCGTTCTTCGTGGGTTGACAAAGCTTTTACTAAATACCTTGGAGATAATAGGGAAACATGGAAGGAGTACGATTCTAGCGAACTTGTGATTACAGCTAAATACAAGCATCCGATTTTAATTGACCAAGGTGCGGCGGATAAATATTTAGACCAGCTTCAACCCCATTTGTTCGAGGAGGCTTGTAAGGAGGTAAATCAGCCTTTAACTCTGCGTTTTCATCCTGGTTACGATCACAGTTATTACTTCATTGCTACCTTTATTGAGGATCATATTCGCCACCACGCCGCCATTTTGTGTGAGTGACAATTGGCTGAAGTTGCCATATATAGATAAGTTTGGTAAGTCAAGCAAACCTGTCCTTGAGAATCACGAAAATGATGGTGAAATTCTGATAATTGCCCAGCAAGTTTACCTAACGCAGCACCGCTTGATGGGGTAAATCCTTGACTTCGAGCCAATCCGATTAATCCAGCTAAATCTAGTTGCTGATTAAATGTAAACTTGTGTCGCTGAAGATTTGTGAAATATGGCAGCCACAATCCTTGCCAAAACAGTTGATAGCGTAGGCTCTTAAACCATGTTTGTAGTTGCATTCGAGGTTGTGACTGACGCTCTTGATCTTTGGATGCCTCAAAAATCAAATGGCTGTATTGCTTAGAAATAGTATCACTTTGATCCCAAAAACTCCATATCAATGCTAAACGCCCACAAGGCTTGAGAATACGGCGAAACTCTTGGAGGCTCTGCTCAAAATCGAACCAATGAAATGCTTGAAATGAAGTTACTAAATCGACAGATGCACTCTCCAGAGGAATTTGTTCAGCAGTTCCAGCCAAAAATTCTACTCGTTCATGAGGAGTTGCTGCTGTTCGCATATCTGTATTGGGTTCGATAGCCAAAACCCTAACTCCTCGATTTGCCAACAACCGCGCCCCAATACCTGTCCCAGATCCAACATCGGCTGCAACTAATTGGTAAGGATACTTGAAGCCTGATAAGATGTTACTAATTGTTAATGCGGAATGAATTGGGCGGTATTTTTCGTAATCTTCTCCCCGCTCAGAAAAATAACTCAACGGGTTTGCGATCGCATCTGAGGCTGTAGAAAAATCGAAACTCATATTTCTAACCCCGCTAAGATTGGCATTTATACCATAACCTCGAAACTAGGATTGCAAGCTAAAAATCACGCTGTAAGTTGTTATGGCAAGTAGTAGACTAAATTTTGCCCCTAATGCAGGATTAGACTTTGGTTGGAGCAGAAAATTATACGGCGAGAAATCCGGCGTTGCGATCGCTGTCCTTTAGCTAGTCAATGTACTTTCGCTTTAACGGCAATTGTAATAGATTCTACTTATGGAAAGTGAATTTTCCGAGTTCAGCTATTTTATAGAATAGATCTTCTCTGTCTGAGCGGTCTGGTTAATTTGTGGGCATTTTTAGCTTGCTAGTTGCAAGTTGGCAAGGGGGACGGGGAAAGACATTAGCTCCAGCGTTGCCAATCCGCCCTCGATTGCAATAATTGAGAATGGCGACCAGGCTTCTAAATACGCAATCCTAGCAGAATATTCTATTAATGTGACGCGATCGCCCTTTTGAAATAAATCAAGACTTTTGGGCGCTAACACATTGCAGTAATTGAGGTTTATATCTATCCAAGCGGATGTTAGTCTCAAGTCTCGACGGATGCCCAACTTTTTTAGTGCTGCTTTGACTTGGGGGGTAGTAGATAGTCCTGTGCGACGGAAAACCCAGGCTTGTACATCCTTACGGCGAGTGCGGGACTTGTCGTGGTACTTGGCTTTGCGCTGAGTTATCAATCGCTTTGGTTCGGGCGCTATTTTGTCCGCTTGCTGCTCAATCTGCTGATTTCTTTCAAGTTGAGCGATCGCAAAGCTGTTAATTTTGCTAGGATACATGCAATTACCTATTTAGATGGTAGGCAAAATGTTAGGGGAGAGCAGTCAAACTTTGCCCCTAACCATTTACATTATATTAGCACAAACTGCCTGTAAACATACATTTATATGCGTGGCAACCCCAATCCTTCACAAAAATTAACGCCAAAGGGAGACACAGCAATGGCTGTATCTCCTTTAGCAGTACGAGTGCCTATTTATATAGACGAGTACGTTCGTTCTTTGCCTGATCGCACTGAGTGGCTAAGAAATGCGATCGCGCGTCAAATGGAAGAAGACTTAGCGGCAAAGAAGTCAGAAAGTGCGTATTAGAGGCAATCGCGTTACAGACAAAAACAGTCACTAACTTTGGCTGTCCTTCAGTTAGTAAATGCAATCTTGCTTTGACGGCGAGCGTAGGAAGCTTGAGTAATTAATTTTTTAACTTACGAGAAATGGGATCGCACTACACTAATTAGTAAATGCGATCGCCCTGTATCTTCAGTTAACTTACAGCAGGTGAAGGCGCTGTCAAGTAGCTAGGTAAAGAGTTTTGTAAGGTTTTGCCATAAAGCGCTAAAGCATTACCGCCTAACAATAGTTCCAAGTGTTCGCGGTCATAATCAGCAACTTCTGCCGCATCTTTGACACAGTTATGCAATACTCCATCCCAATGTCCGTAATCTCCAGAGAAACAAGTTAAGTGCTTGCCAATTTCTCCCATTGCGACAGGAAGGTAAGCAGGGCCTGGATCGTCGGATTCAAAGGAAGTATAAATTTGTCCTCTATGAAAATACTCCATTGGATCGCGGTGGCGCAAGTCGTAATGCTCATACAAGCTTTCGTCGTCTATTTTTGCCGGATCGTGTTGAGTATTCCACAACAAGTCAAACATATTTTTTGCTTGACTAATTAAGTTGAAGTTGTTG
>CAJQOK010000381.1 GCA_905479905.1 uncultured Aliterella sp. | reverse complement strand
GGTAATAAAACTGTATTGTTTTGAACTTGGTGGTCGTACTGGCGATAAATCCAGCGCTTAGAGGCAATATTTGGAGTATCGAGGAGAGTAATTAAAATCTCTTGCCAAGACTTTAAACTGCCTGCTATTTCAATTCCGTCTAAAGTACAAGGTGACAAACTTTCGCTCGTCCAGGCGGCGGCTTTACGGGCATATTCTGGCGGTTGGCTCAATAGCTTGTGATCATAAATCGGTGTATTTTCTGCTAAAGCGGCGGCGGGAATTTCGGCGGCGATTTCACCTTTAAACAGAATTTTGACAATTGGCTCGGCGATAACTGTCCCCGCTACTACTGCGCTCAATCCCCAGCGATGGAATATCTCAATTAGCTCTTGTTCTCGCCCTTTATGCGCCACAAATAGCATCCGCTCTTGAGATTCAGATAGTAAGTATTCGTAGGGAATCATCCCGCTTTCGCGCACGGGAATTAAGTCTAAATCTAGTTCAATCCCCACCCCACCTTTTGCCGCCATTTCTGAAGTACAACAAGTAATTCCGGCTGCTCCCATATCTTGCGCCGCTACCACTGCGCCAGTTTTAAAAGCTTCTAAACACGCTTCAATTAAAGACTTTTCTAAAAAAGGATCGCCTACTTGCACGGCGGGGCGGTCTTTTTCTGATTCGGCGCTCAGTTCCGCACTGGCAAAACTTGCCCCTCCCATCCCATCCCGTCCGGTGGTAGAACCTACATACAATACTGGGTTTCCGATTCCTGCGGCTCCTGATGTGACGATTTCGGGAGTTTCCATCAAACCTAACGCCATGACATTTACTAATGGGTTGCCAGAATAAGCCCCATCAAAATAAACTTCACCGCCCACAGTCGGAACGCCTACACTATTGCCATAGTGAGAAATACCTGAAACTACACCGTTGAATAATCGGCGGGTTCGCGCATCATCTAAAGAGCCGAAACGCAAAGAGTTTAATAAGGCAATGGGACGCGCGCCCATAGTAAATATATCTCTAAGAATGCCGCCTACGCCTGTAGCTGCGCCTTGGAATGGTTCGATAGCTGAGGGGTGGTTGTGGGATTCAATTTTAAAAGCTAGTTGTACTCCGTCGCCTAAGTCTACTACGCCAGCATTTTCCCCAGGGCCTAGAAGTATGCGTTTTCCTGTAGTAGGAAATTGTTTGAGTAAAGGGCGGGAATTTTTATAACAACAGTGTTCTGACCACATTACCCCGAACATTCCTAATTCTGCTTTATTGGGTTCGCGCCCTAATCTATTAACTATTTCGGTATATTCTTCAGGCTTTAAACCTTCATTGGCAATTTCTTCGGGGGTAAAAGGCATGGCGGCTAGGGCAAAAACGGCACAGGCTCAATTTTATCTACAATTGTCAACATTAGGGATATTTTTAAACGAACCGCACCAGGGCGCAGAGAGAGAAAGGGGGCTTAGGGTAGGATAGATGAGCGATTATTTGTTAACAGGAAGCTTTAAATGAAATATATTTTTGAATCTGCAAAACAAGAGGCAGAATTTGAAAGGTTGCAATTAATTGAGGAGGCTTTTGATGAACAAACAACACAAATAATTCAAAATTTGGGAATTGAACCCGGTTGGAAGTGTTTAGAACTCGGTACCGGAGCAGGTTCTATTCTTAAATGGATGAGCGATTTGGTTGGAAGTGAAGGTCGGGTTGTTGGTATTGATAAAAATATAAAGTTTATTGAGGCAATTGCGGCAAAACAAATTAATAAAATTGCTGGAGATATTCTTGATGTTGAGTTAGAGATTGATGATTTTGATTTAATTCATGCTAGATATGTATTGATTCATATTAAGGAATCTGCAAGAGTTATTGAAAAATTAATAAAATTGCTCAAGCCAGGTGGACTACTAATATTGGAAGAACCTGATTTTACTTCTGCACGAGTAATAAATGATGATTTGCCTAACGAGCAATCTCAACAAAGAGTAAATGAAGCAATAAATAAAATGTTTCTTAATGTAGGTCTAGAGCCATCTTTTGGTCTAAAATTACCTCTGTTTTTACAAGAAAATGAATTGAAGATTGAAAAGCTAATTGATGAGCAGCATTTATGCTGTGGTAATTCTAAGATAGCTAGAATGATGGGTTGCTCGGCTGCAACTTTAAAAGAAAACTATATTAAAACTCAGAAAGCTTCAGAACAAGACGTTCAAATATATATTAACAATTCAGTTGATGAAAATTTTTGGTCAGTTTATTATTCAACTATTTCAATTGTCGGCAGAAAAGTAGTTTAATTTTCGCCTAAAAAGATATCGTAGGCAAGCTTGACAATTAACAGTGAAACTACTGCTATAAATAAAATTCTAACAAAAGCACTCCCTTTAGCAATGGCTAATTTAGCCCCAATAACCGCACCGATGACATTACACGCTGCCATCGGTAAAGCAATACTATAAATAATGTGATTGGTAGCAGCAAAATAAATAGTTGCAGCTAAGTTTGTAGAAAAATTAACAACTTTAGCTGATGCAGATGCTTGAAGGAAGTCAAAGCCCAAAATACCAATGAAAGCAAAAATCAAAAAACTACCTGTTCCTGGCCCAAAAAAACCATCATAAAAGCCGAGGGATGTCCCAATAATTGCCGCATATAAACTTTGCTTGCTTCCTTGAACTTTGGTAATATTCTGGAAGCCAAAATCTTTTTTTAGCCAAGTATAAATTGCTACTGCTATTAACAACAAAAGTACAAGGGGACGCATCAAAGTAGGATTAATAATACTTACAGTGCTTGCACCTATAAATGAAAAAGTGAATGCAGATACAGTTGATATTAAAACTATTGACCAGTTGATTTTAACTTCTTGACAATAATGAATTGCTGCCGCCGATGTACCCGCAATTGAAGATAATTTATTAGTTCCAAAAATCAGTGAAATGGCAGTATTAGGTAGGAAAACTAAAAGTGCTGGAAGCTGAATTAAACCGCCACCTCCAACAATAGAATCAATAAATCCTGCTAAAAAAGCAAATATGCACAGAAAAAATAATTGCGTCACGAAAGAGATTTAATATATATGATCGCCCAAAGAAAACGAGCTTGACTTCACCCTAGTACCAACCTAGCCTATATTGAGAACTGATGAGCGATCGCTTAAAAAGCATGAATTGTTACTTACCCCCACCGCTAAAGCCAGGAGATTTATTAAAAGTAATTACTCCAAGTGGTGCATTGAGAGAATTTGAGGCTTTTGAAAAAGGTGTGGAAATATGGCGATCGCACGGCTATAAAATAGAAGTAAGTAAAAGTATAAAAGATCGCTTGGGCTACTTAGCCGGAACAGATAGCGATCGCACAAAGCAATTATCTGAAGCATGGAATGACCCAGAATGTAAAGGTATTTTGTGCGCCAGAGGCGGTTACGGTAGCGCCAGAATCTTAGAAAATTGGACTTGGGGAAACGGCAATAAATGGTTGATTGGTTTTTCTGATATTACTTGTTTATTGTGGAGCTTATACAACAGAGGCAAATCGAGCGTACATGGCGCAGTTTTAACAACTTTAGCTTCCGAACCCGATTGGTCAATAGAGCGTTTATTTAACTTAGTAGAAGGTCGTCCTATAGCACCTCTGCAAGGTACAGGATGGGGAGGAGGAATCGCCACAGGGATACTTTTGCCAGCCAACTTGACGGTAGCTACTCATCTACTTGGTACACCAATGCAACCAAATTTAGACGGCGTAATATTAACTTTAGAAGACGTAACTGAAGCACCTTATCGCATCGATAGATTATTAACTCAATGGCGTTTAAGTGGAGTTTTGACAAAAGTTAGGGGGATTGCATTAGGAAGATTTAGCCGATGCGCCGCACCGCCAAATATTCCCAGTATGACGATAGATGAAGTATTACGCGATCGCTTATCTGACCTAAATATTCCCATAGTATCCAACTTACCTTTCGGACACGATGGTTGCAACGCCGCTCTTCCTGTAGGATTACTAGCAACACTAGACGCAGAGCAAGGTATTCTAGCTATTTAAGGATAAACATTTATATGACGCACTTTGGGATTATCTCTCCTGCGGCAACAGGTCATCTCAATCCGATGACAACCTTGGGATACGAATTGCAAGGCCGGGGACATCGAGTAACGGTAGTTGGAATCCTTGATACGGAAAAAAAAGCATATTCAGCAGGATTAGATTTTCAAGCGATCGCATTGTCAGAATCTCCCTATGGCACTATGAAGCAATTTTCCGAAGAACTGGGCAAATTAAGCGGATTAGCTGCACTGCGATACACAGTAAATTATCTCCAAAAATCGACAGTTACTTTACTTCAGCAAGCACCAAAAGTAATTAAAGATGCTGGGATCGAAGCATTATTAGTAAACCAAGTTTCGCAAGCCGGGGGAACGGTTGCAGACTATCTAGGCATTCCCTTTATAAGCGTGTCTGCTGCTTTGATGATGAACCAAGATGTTAGCGTTCCTCCTTTTAATACTCCTTGGAACTACAATCGCGCTTGGTGGGGACAAATTCGCAACAGAATCGGTTATCGTTTGTTACGTCAAGTCCGCAAGCCGATTCGGGAAACTGTCGCCGAATATCGACGCGAATGGAATTTACCCCCACACAATAGTCAAAATGATGTTTATTCACGATTAGCTCAATTATGCCAGCAGCCTGCGGAGTTTGAATTTCCAAGAGCAAATTTGCCGGGATGTTTTCATTTTACTGGCGCGTACCATAACCTAATTTCTAGGGCAAAAATTGACTTTCCTTTTGAAAAATTAACAGGTCAACCCTTAATTTACGCTTCAATGGGAACGCTGCAAAATCGCCTGATGGGAGTTTTTGAGACTATTGCGGAAGCCTGTGAAAAATTGGATGTACAGTTAGTAATTTCTCTTGGTGGTGGAATAAGTGGGGAATCTATGCCAAAGTTGCCAGGTTCGCCTTTAGTTGTAGGAAACGCGCCTCAATTAGAATTGTTGAAAAAAGCGAGTCTCACTATTACTCATGCAGGGTTAAATACGGCTTTAGAATCAATTAGTCATGGTGTACCAATGGTTGCTATTCCCATTACTAACGATCAACCAGGAGTGGCTGCACGTATTGTTTGGACTGGTTGCGGAGAGATGATAAAGTTGTCAGCTTTGAATGCTCCTAAACTGCGAAGTTCTATTGAGCGAG
>CAJQOK010000380.1 GCA_905479905.1 uncultured Aliterella sp. | reverse complement strand
AACTCTAAAACTCTTTTAGTATCTCCTTTTTCTAGGTAATACAAAGCAATATGCCACCAATTGTGGGTGTATAACATTGAGTTGCAATTTTCCCAAGTGTCCGTAAAGCTAGACATCCAAGCAATCCCTTCATCAATCCTTCCTTGGCTTTCCATTACATGAGCTACAGCGTGTTGCGCCCAAGGATCGTGACGGTTTATCTCTAAGGCTTGTCTCCCGATTGCTTCAGCTTCTTCTAATTTGTGGCATTGCTCCAAACCAAAAGCTACCATACCTTGCAGATAATGATTATCCGGGGAAGCAGGTAAAACTTTTTGAGCAATATTTAGTAGTCCTTCTTTATTTCCCTGATAAAAATAGTGATATTGACCTCTTTGTACAGATACCAGATCGCGCGGAAACTTCTCGGCTATTTCTTCGTGATAGGCGATCGCACTTTCCATTGCACCAGTCGCCCAAGCATCGATAGCGCAGATATATAATTGCTCTCGCTCGGTGGCTGTGGCTGCATACTTTTTAGCTGCTTGAATATAGGGCGCAGCTTGAAAACGAGATTGGGCGCTATCTAAAGACAGATAATGGGCTGCTGCATGAGCATAAGAATAAGCGCATTTTGGATCGGCTGCGATCGCCCTCAAAATCGTTTCTGCATTATTACCGTAGCTCAATGATTGCTGGGCAAAATCATCGATAAATGCGATCGCCTTTGTTGAATTAGTTGTAATTTCCAGTCCTTGAGAGTCTTTTAGCATTTAATCTATTTTAATCTCCACTAATCCGGTAGGAATACCGTAATTAATTTTATTTTTGAGTATGCCATAGCTAAATTACAAGCACAAGAGTCAAAGTACACAAATTAGGGGTATAGAGCTTTGCAGCTAGGGAGAATTTATTTAGCGATCGCGCTATGACAAGATGTAAAAACGACTTTCTTACATTTCAAATAGAGCAAATTTTCCCAAAATGTTAACCTTTTACTATGAAATATATACCCTCTATAGTTATTGGCTTTTCCCTTTTGTTGTTGACCCCCACCGCCTACGCAAGCAGTTGTAGTAGGAGCGATCTCTCCTTTGTACAGTTGGCTAAACGATCGCAATTAGCAATTAGGGGCAAAGTTATTAAGTACCATTGGTCTAAAGAGGATCAGGAGCAAAGAGGAAGACCACGAGCGATGATTGTGGAAGTCAAAGAGGTATATAAAGGGGCGACAAAATTGGCTAAGGTTACGGTGTGGGGAGATAACGGGATGCAGACTCGACCCTACGTTACTCAGTTTCCGATTGGAACAGAGTGGGTTTTAGCGCTTTCTAAAGATTATTGGACTCAAAAAGGAGAGTTGGCAATTTCAGTATGTGGAGAGTATTGGCTGCAAGTCAAAGGTAATAATGTGGTGGGAAAAGTGACCGACGGCAGAATTAAAGCCAAACCGCAAGTTATTAGCCTTCCCAATCTCCGTAAGCTTCTAAAAGCTGCACCCTAACAAGGGCTTGCATCGGAGGATATTAACGCTCTGGTAGCTCGAAAACTCTTACTGAAAAATATGAATGATTTTATTGCCACCTACGGAAATTTGATTGTCTCGATGGTGCTAGGGGCATTGCTAGGACTATCTTTATATTTACCTTTAATGGCGGGACAATTATCTTTAGCTAGTCCCGGATTTTATGCCTGTGGTGGTTATATTGCGGCAATTTTGTCTACAGGAGTATTCAAGTCGGATGCGCCTTTGTTTCCGATTTCTTTACTGCTATTAGAGATGCTGATTGCTGGGGTAGTCTGCGGAATTTTAGGCGTACTCGTAGGAATACCAGCATTAAGGCTAAGAGGAATTTATTTAGCGATCGCAACAATAGCTTTTGTGGAAGTTTTACGGGTAATATCTCTCAATTTAGACATTACGGGCGGTGCGGTGGGCATTTTTGGGATTCCGCAACCTTTTGAAAGTGCGATCGCCTATTTGTGGGTAGCCATACCTTTACTATTGCTGAGTATGCTTTTACTGTACAGATTAGAGAAAATCAAAGTCGGACGGGCTTTTGCAGCGATTCGAGATGATGAATTAGCCGCCGATGCTATGGGGATTAATCCCACTTACTACAAAGTGCTGGCTTTTACTTTAGGAGCCATTTTAGCCGGGATGGTAGGAGCCATTAGCGCCCACTTTTTAAACACTTGGAACGCTCGTCAAGGTACGTTTGATGCCAGTATTATCTATTTAACCTTTGTGTTAATTGGTGGCTCTAGAAGCTTTGCTGGTACTGTTTTAGGCGGTATGGTGTTTACAGCATTACCAGAAGTATTACGAGCCATTGCTGATACTGAAGGTTTACCTAGTGCGATCGCTCAATTTTTGCGCGATGGGCGGTTAATTATCTTTGGATTGCTAATTGTTTTGGGGACGATATTTTTTCCCCAAGGGTTAGTAACACCAGAATTATTTAAAAGGCGGCGGTAATGACTGATTTTGAGCCTATTTTGGCAGTATCAGCTTTAACTCGTAGTTTTGGCGGCTTAGTTGCGGTTAATGATGTTTCCTTTACAGTTAATCAAAACGAAATTTTTGGGTTAATTGGCCCGAATGGGGCGGGAAAAACTACTTTATTTAATTTGATTAGCGGTTTAATCCCTCCTTCGAGCGGACAATTATTGTATCAAGGGGAATCAATTACAAAACTTCGCCCTTATAAAATTGCCAAACTGGGAATTGCGAGAACTTTTCAAAATATCCGCTTGTTTGGTACGCTTTCGGCTTTAGAAAATATTATTGTTGCTAGACATATTCATACTAAAAGCAACGTATTTAATGGGGTTTTGAGTTTACCATCGGCAGCTAAAGAGGAAAACTTAGCACTTGCAAAAGGTAAAGAATTGCTAAATTTAGTCGGATTAAGCGATCGCGCCCACGAAAAAGCCTGTAATTTTTCCTATGGCGATCAGCGCAGATTAGAAATTGCTCGCGCTTTAGCTCTTAATCCTAAAATACTACTTTTAGACGAACCCGCCGCCGGAATGAATACAGGGGAAAAACAAAGTTTAAGTTTATTTATCCGCCAAATTAGCCAGCAATTTAATTTAACGATAGTTTTAATTGAGCATCATGTGCCTTTAGTTATGGGATTATGCGATCGCATTGCAGTTTTAAATTTTGGTAAATTAATTGCTTTAGGCAACCCGTGCGTAGTTAAAACCGATCCCGTTGTTATTGAAGCGTACCTAGGGGCGGAAACATGAATGTATCGCAGCAAATCCTAGAAATTAAAGGTTTGTGCGTCAATTATGGCGGGATTCAAGCTTTGCAAAATATCGACTTAACAATTAATCAAGGCGAAGTAATTACTTTAATTGGCGCAAACGGTGCGGGTAAAAGTACAACTTTAAAAGCTATTTCTCGACTAATTAATTATCGAAGCGGGAATATTTATTACAACGGGCGAGATATTAGCCGCTACCCCGCTTACAAAATGGTGCAACTAGGAATTGCTCATTCTCCCGAAGGACGAAAAATATTAAGCAGACAAACGGTACTCGATAACCTAGTTTTAGGCGCTTATATTCGTTCGGATGCGGCGATTAAAGCCGATATTGAGTTGCAATTTAAGACTTTTCCTAGGTTAGCAGAACGCCGCCATCAGTTAGCGGGAACTCTTAGCGGTGGAGAACAACAGATGTTAGCAATTTCTCGCGCGTTGATGAGCAAACCGCAGCTATTATTATTAGATGAGCCGAGTTTGGGGCTTGCGCCTACTATAGTTCGAGATATTTTTGCAATTATTCAAAAGCTGCGGGAAACCGGAATAACGATACTTTTAGTTGAGCAAAATGCTAACTTAGCATTGCAAATAGCCGATCGCGGTTATGTGTTAGAAGCAGGTTTGATTACGTTAAAAGGAAAAGCTAAGGATTTACTCAATGATGAGCGAGTAAAAAAAGCTTATTTAGGTTAGTTATAGTAAAAGGATTTACGGAGGCTGGTTAAATGACTATTTTTCTGAAGCCAGAACAAGAACAGTTTATTCAAACTCAGATTGAAACTGGAAAGTATGTAAATGCGGAGGAAGTAGTCAATGAAGCGTTCCAATTGCTAAAAAAACGCGATCGCGCTCTTGACGAACTACGCCAGAAAATCGCTGTAGGAACAAAACAAATTACCAGTGGACAAGTAACGGATGGGGAAATAGTTTTTTCTAGACTTCAACAAAAAATTCATGAAATGATTGAATCTGGGCAATGAGTAGCTATTCTTTCTCTGATGCGGCGGTTCAAGACTTAGAAAGGCTCTGCGAATATCTGGCTCAAAGCGAACCAAAGGTAGCTGGTAAAATTTTTGATGCTATCCGGCAAAAATGTAACCTTGTAGCAGGATTTCCTTTAATGGGAAAAAGCTACGCCCAACTCGCTCCTAACTTGCGTGGATTTATGGTGGATGAGTACATTATTTTTTATTATCCAAGAACAGATGGCATTGATGTAGCCCGTGTAGTCAGTGGATACAGAGATTTGGACTCATTATTTTGAAATCAAACCCAACCGCGCAAGCGATAGATAATTAACCCCACATACTCTTTTAAAGCGCGAGTAAAATTTTGCAAAGAGCCGCTATCAGGTAGTAAAGTCAGTAATTTAGCTTCAAAACTACTTTGAATTTCTTGAAATTCGTTCGTGCTAACCAGAAAATCAGTAGGCGCAGCGATCGCCGCGATTTGTTGACGCTTAAATATTGCCAAACTGCGCGGCATATGCATTGCCGAAGTTACAAGTAAAATATTTTTAATTCCCCGCCTTTGGAGTATTTGTTTAACGTTTACTGCATTGTCGTGAGTATTGTAAGAATTGGATTCTTCAATAATCGCCCTACTCGGAACTCCCACTTGGGTTAAAATCTCCGCCATATCCTTTGATTCTGGGGAACCACTACCCCGCCACGCAATGCGCCCACCACTAACAATAATTACTGGTGCTAAACCTTGCTTGTATAACTCTGCGCCATAAAGAACGCGATCGCCTTCTTCACTTAAATCTACTCCAGGACGGGGGAAAAACTGCGATTTTGTCGAGCCACCTAACACAACAATCGCCTCTGCTTGAGGCAAGTTAGTGGGGGTATTTTGCCATTCTAAGGAGCGCATTAACGACAAAGCAACCCAACTATTACTTGTTACTAGCAAGATAACCAGAGCTGAGGCGATGGGAATTGCTGCAAAGCGCGGCTTTTTCGACAACATTACCAATGCTACTACGAGCAAAATACAAGACAGCCCCAAAGGATAGATAAATAAAGGCAGTAGTTTAGATAGAAATAGAAACATTGGTAATATTGAATTGGTTAGTACAAGTCATTATGTAGAGACGTTGCGGTGCAACGTCTCTGGGGTGCAACGTCTCTACATTGGTTTTGAAATCACGCAAAATCATTTTCGCGCTCTAAATTCAGCAACGCCAAAAACCTTTAGTAAAAATGCCGCAGCTAACATTTTTAGCTGCTGGAATCACAGGCTATTTTTTAAATGTGGTTAAATCCCAGTATTGGATTAGCTACGCAGACTTATTTCGGCGGCGCTTCGTTTATAGGGAATGATGCGTTCAAAGGATTCGTTTGAGTAAACCTATGTGCTATTGCTTTATAGACAAATACTGGTAAAGCCAGCATTCTTCGCCAGCGCCAAGGCTCTTGATACAACCTGTACAGCCATTCTAAGTGGTTGTTTGCCATGATTGCTGGCGCTCTAAATTTGATCCCAGACCATATATCTAAACTGCCACCTACTCCAATCCAAGTAGCTTGAGGACACAGGGAACGATTTTCGGCAATCCACAATTCTTGACGCGGTACTCCCAGTCCTACAAAAATTAATTGTGGTTGCAGGGCAATTAAACTTTTTTGTAATTCCTCTATCTCTGCGCCTTTGATAAAGCCGTGTTGAGTCCCAACAATGTTGATGGCGTTGTGTTGAGTCCTAATTGCTTGAGCGGCGGCTTGGGCAACTCCTGGAGCGCCACCATAGAAGAAAACTCGCTCCTTACCTTGTCCTGCCTTTTTTAGTAAGGCTTCTGCTAGTTCAATTCCAGGCAATCGGCGAATTTTTTTTCCATACAATCGGAGATAAAAAACTATTCCCGAACCATCAGGAATTGTCAAATCTGCTTGCGAAACTATCGCTCTTAAAGTCTCATCAGTTTCGCAAAGCATTGTCATTTCAGCATTAAGCGTCACTACATGAGTGCCAATACCTGATTGCAGACGAGTTGTAAGCCAGCCGACATAATCATCTATTAAATGAATCGGTAGCCCCAGTATCGAAAATTTCTGAGGTGCTTCAACCATAATTAATTTATAGCTAACCTTAAATTACACAGTTATCAACGGGTTAGCCCAAACTAATATTATCCTAATCCGAGTAGGTTAGTTAGTTGGGCATTCTTGACGAACTTATCGCATTTTTGGAAAAAATACTGGCAAAATGTTTCATGCTACCCGTCGTCGTCTGGCTATTTGGTATACCACAGTAACCGCCGTGTTGCTATTGGTGTTCGCCAGTGGCGTATATTTCTATGTCCGTAGTACCTTAATTGAACGAGTTGATGATACTTTGCTGCACGTGGTAGAAATAGTCGAGCGGAATTTAGTCATTGAGCCATACTACCCTGATGTGGAAAGAAAGCTGCACGTTAATGTAGAAGCTAGTTTTAGAGACAATGCTGATACGGTAGAAGACGATCGCATTGATTTAGAGTGGTTTAACTCTACGGGTGAGTTGTTATGGTCAACTTTCTCTGAACCCTTAAATATTCCCCTTCATTTCAATTTTACGGGTGAAACTGTCCAAGTTCTCAAACCAGCAGAGGATAACAAAAATTCTCGCAATTATTCCCCTTTATTATTGCGGCAAGTAACCCAGAAAATGCAAGTAGGACAGGAGGTACTAGGATATTTGCGCGTTAGTCATCCTTGGTTTGAAGTTACTAAACCCGCTCAACAGCTTGCTATTGATCTTAGTCTGGGTACAGGCTTGATGGTATTTTCGGTTGGTTTATGCGGCTGGTTTCTGGCGGGAAAAGCAATGGAACCAGTGTTACTATCTTACCAACGCCTCAAACAGTTTACCGCCGATGCTTCTCACGAACTAAGAAGCCCGATTACTCTAATTCAAACTAACATCCAAGTTGCCCTAGCAGAGC
>CAJQOK010000379.1 GCA_905479905.1 uncultured Aliterella sp. | reverse complement strand
ATAAGCCCGAAGGAACCCCCAAAAGAAAACTAGCAATTATTGGTAAAGGCGTAACCTTTGATTCTGGCGGTCTGAACATCAAAGGGTCAGGGAGCGGGATTGAAACGATGAAAATGGATATGGGCGGCGCGGCGACGACTCTAGGGGCAGCTAAAGCTATTGCTCAACTCAAGCCCGATGTTGAGGTGCATTTTATTAGCGCCGTAACTGAAAATATGATTAGCGGTCGTGCTATTCACCCCGGAGACATTCTCACCGCTTCTAATGGGAAAACTATTGAAGTCAATAATACTGACGCTGAAGGGCGGCTCACCTTGGCGGATGCGCTGGTTTTTACTGAAAAATTGGGGGTAGAAGCGATCGTTGACTTGGCAACGCTTACAGGCGCTTGTGTGATTGCCCTAGGCGATGATATTGCCGGACTGTGGAGTAGCAACGATGAAGTTGCCAATCAATTAGTACAAGCGGCAGATAAGGCAGGAGAAAAAATTTGGCGAATGCCAATGGAAGAAAAGTATTTTGAAGGGTTAAAGTCTCCCATTGCAGACATGAAAAATACTGGCCCTCGTCCTGGTGGCTCAATTACAGCAGCTTTATTTTTACAGCAGTTTGTTAAAGAAACTCCTTGGGCGCACATTGATATGGCTGGCCCCGTTTGGTCAGATAAGGAAAATGGTTACAACAGCGCTGGTGCTACGGGTTACGGGGTGCGTACTTTGGTTAATTGGGTAATGAGTTAGTTATTTCAATCCCCTTTTTAAAATATTTTCCCCCCTTTTTAAGGGGGGATCTCCAATTACTACTTAAGTTCTGGATGGGCTGCGGAAGTCGCAGTGTTACCCATTTGATTAATGGCTGCGATCGCCTGATACAATCGCCCTAGGTCACGCTGATTGAAGTAAAGCACCAAACGCGGTAGATCCATTGTTTCATCTTGGGCTTCTTGCGGTAAGGCAATACTCTTTTCAATCCTGCCTTTAACTAAAATGTCGCTAAAATCGGTGTTTAACTGTTCAACTTCAGCCTCTGACAATTCCGTTTTTAGGCGAATCACTAATTTTTCTTTGACATAGCGGCTGGAGTGGTAAACCTGATAAAAAGCTGTGATCGCGTTGCAAGCTACCTCTAAGTTATCGGTAATGGTGTAAAGACTTGGATCGTCTTTGCTGACTAAACCTGTTGCAACTAGATTTTTGTCTATATAAGCGCTCCAATCGTGCCAATAAGAGCCGCCCGGACGATCAATTAATATAAGCGGTACGGGCCCAAATTTTCCAGTTTGGCTCAAAGTCATACATTCAAAAGCTTCGTCTTGAGTGCCAAAACCACCAGGAAACAAAGCTACAGCATCGCTTTCTCGCAGTAAAAACAATTTGCGCGTGAAAAAATACTTAAAATGAATTAATTTGCGATCGCCTTCAATAAAAGGATTTGCCTCTTGCTCAAAGGGTAACTGAATATTTAACCCAAAAGAATTTTCTTTGCCAGCGCCTTCATTGCCTGCTTGCATAATCCCACCACCACCGCCCGTCATTACCATAAAGCCTAATTTGGCTACGCAACGAGCAAAGTCTGCCGCAATTTGGTATTCCGGTGCTGTAGGTAAGGTACGAGCCGAACCAAAAATCGTTACTTTGCGGACATGGCGGTAAGTATGAAATAACTCTAATCCTTTTTCCATATCCGCTAGAGATGCTGATAAGATTTTCCAGTCCAAGCGATCAATGTCGCTACTAGCTAGACGGACAACTGTTGCTAAGGTTTGCTCGATGAGTTGCCGATGTTGCAAGTTTGGCAGTTGCGCCATTAATTGGGTAACATCTTCGGGGAGAGAATCAAGGGGATCAAAGGATGGTATTAGATTCATGAGTGCCATTGCCCAACTGGCACTCTATTGTACCGATTTTTGGACGAGTAGTTCTTTTACCAATAAAAAAGCACCTTAGATTACTTAGATCCAAGGTGCGTTATTTAATTTATAGTTAAAACTATTAAAGATACTTTTCTAAAGTGTTAGATAAAGTTGTCTTGGGTACTGCTCCAACAACCATATCGACTCTTTGCCCACCTTTAAAAATCATCAAGGTAGGAATGCTGCGGATACCGTATTGGCTGGCAACATTAGGGTTTTCATCAGTGTTAAGTTTAACAACTTTAATTTGACCGTCGTACTGTTGGGCAATTTCATCAACTACCGGGGCTACCATCCGACAAGGGCCGCACCAAGGGGCCCAAAAATCAACCAAAACTGGCACTTCACTGTCTAATACTTCTTGCTTAAATGATGAGTCTGTAACTTGTACGGCTGCTGACATTCCTAGAAATCCTTGCTTATTTTGTTTATTACTTTGCTAAAAATTCTATCATAGGCTCAATACTATATCTTATCTATCAACGGTATATGTTTAGACAGATTTTAGTTAATTATAACTTTTGTATCAAAGCTTTGTACATCTCCCATAAATAGACTAGCTGATACATATTACTCTACAACTTGTCAACATCTAAGAGGTGAATTAAAAATTAATATATTGTTGTGGACTTAATTTTTTCGTTGATTATGTTTGCGGGTAAGTTTGATTATTTAAACACTTACTTTTTATGTAAGGTGAGGATAAGTGCGATCGCATTTGTAAATTTTTGTTCGGTAATTTGCTATTTGGGCGATCGCACTTTAGTTAAGTTTTTCAACAAACTTATTATTTTTTCTGTTCAAACCCTTAATAATTTTATGAATTGCTTAAACTAACGAAAAATTAGGTTTAGCCGATCTTGAGCAGTTTTTAGGGCTGATTCGGGGGTACTTTTTCCTAATAGTACAGATTCTAAAGCCCTGCCTAAGCTTTCAGACAAGCGACTATAACGGGGAAAAATTGGACGCGATCGCCCATACTTTGCCTGGTCTAAAAATACCTTAACGGCGGGCTGCTCGGCTACAAAAGTTTGATATTGTTTGCTTTGTCTAGCTGTAAGATTTACAGGCAAGTAACCTGTATTAATCGCCCATTGGGTTTGAAATTCCTCGGCGATCGCAAATTGGGCAAACTTCAAGGCGGCGGCTTCTTGCTTGGGGTTCGACTTAAAAACAAACAGATTCTCCCCTCCGATAGCGGTGGCAGGTCTTAATTTAGTTGGGATAGGAAAAACATCAAAATCGACCCCGGTTGCCTTTAATTGCCCCAAAGTCCAAGGCCCAGTAATTTGCATGGCAACTTTCCCTGCTAAAAAGTCGTCAATCTCAAAACCTCTTTCCGGTGACGATAGCACGGCAGAACCATCGGCGATTAAACTCTGCCAAAATTCCATCGCCGAAATTGCCCCTTCGTTGACAATTGCTGGGGTTTGGTTGTCTTTAGCTACTAATTCGCCGCCACCACTCCACATAAACGGTAGCCACAAAAATACAGCAAATTCTCCCTTCCCTAAAGGTAAAAATATCCCGTGCTGGTCTACTTTGCGATCGCCATTGGTGTCTATAGTCAATTTACGGGCTACTTGGCGCAATTGTTCCCAAGTTTGAGGTAATTCGGTAATTCCCGCCGCTTTAAATAAGCTGGGACGGTAGAATATACCCACATTATTTGTAGCAAAAGGTACAGACCAAGTATGTTTTTGATACTCCATTGACTCCAATAAAGCCGGATCTATTTGGCTAAATTCTGGTAGTTTTTGCAACCAATTTTCTAGGGGAAGAATAGCGTTTAGTTCGACTAATTGCCCGGTAAGAGTTGCATTAAACCATAATAAATCTGGGGGTGCATTTCCAACTACGGCAGCTAATATTTTTGGTAGTTGTTGTTCTGCTTGTCCTACGTACAGCGATTCTACTTTAATATCTGGGTGTTGTTGATTAAACCTATCTACCAGCTTTTGCAATATATCGCGGTTTGATGGTGGGTTTACTCCTTGCCATAAAGTTATTTTAGTTACGTTGGTGGATTTTGGGGTTTCAATTAAGTTTTGACATCCAGTTAAAAACAGTACGGTTGTAAGTAGTAATATTACAGAAAATTTGCGGAGGAAACTAAACAAATTTACCCAAGTCAAATAGTTAGGTATAGAAATATTATTTATGCTGAAAAAACTTATATTGGTTTTGGTGTTGGTTATTTTTAGCACAGGGATTTTTACAGGCTGTAATAGTAGCAGACAAGCAAATAATGATGGTGTTGTTACTATAACTCTTAGCGGCTGGAGTAATTTATTAGAAAAACAGCTTTTACAGCAGGTGGTTGAGAAGTTTGAAGCGTCAAATCCGACTATAAAAGTTAGGTATGATGCGATCGCTGATGAGTACATGGATGTACTTAAAACCCGGCTAATTGGCGATACGGCGGCGGATGTATTTTATTTAGATGCGCTGGAAGCACCAGCGATGATTTCTCCGGGTGTGCTTCAACCATTAAATGATTATTTAAAAGCTGATTTTGACTTACAAGATTTTGCCCCTAACTTGCTTAAAGCCTTTGTGCGCGACGGTGTAATTTATGGCTTACCTAAAGATGTTTCTACTTTGGCACTTTTTTATAATAAACAAGCTTTTGCTGCGGCTAGTTTAACTCAACCGCCTAGTAATTGGGATGAGTTACGCAGGGATGCTAAAAAGCTAACTATTGCTAATCGAGATGGCAAAATTGAACAATATGGCTTAGGTATTTCTCCAGAATTAGCTAGGCAAGTTTTTATGATTAAAGCTTTTGGCGGCGAGTTAGTTGATGCAAATAACAATGCTGCTTTCGCTTCGCCACAAAGTTTGAAAGGTTTGCAATTAGTTGTCGATCAGTATCTTAAAGACAAGTCGGCGGCGCAACCTACTGATGTCGGTACAACTTCTGGGGGAGAAATATTTGGACAAGGTAAAGCGGCGATGGTAATTGAAGGGCCTTGGATTATTTCTTACTTAAAAGAGACGTTTCCAAGCCTTGAATATGGAGTTGCGGAAGTGCCAACAATAGCAGGTAAAAAAGGTACAATGGCTTACACTGTTGCCTATGTCATGAATAAAAAATCAAAGCATAAATTAGCAGCATGGAAACTAATTGCTTATTTAACTGGAAAAGAGGGAATGACAGCTTGGACAAAAACTGGTTTGGCATTGCCAACTCGCGCCTCTGTAGCTAATAAATTAGATTATGACAAAAATGCTTTATATGCCCCATTTGTTGCGGGTGCAGATTATGCAACTATATGGCAAGCCGGGGAATACTTACCTTTAATAGTAAATAATTTTAATAATCAGTTTGTTAGTGCAATTATTGGCGAACAATCGCTAGAATCTGCGATGCAAAAAGCTCAAGAAACTGCCAATAAAGAAATTAAACTATCCCAATAAGTAACCAATGGCAAAGATTTTAAAAAAGTCAAATAAGCAGTTTACAGATTTAGTTAGTGCTTATATATTTATGAGTCCTACAATTATCATTCTGGCAATTTTTTTAGTATTGCCAATCTTACTTGCTATTGGACTTTCTTTGTATAAAGTGCAACCTTTAGGCGAGATTAGCTATGCTTTTAAAGGTTGGAAAAACTTTTTTCGGGTTACCCAAGATGAACGAGTTGCGATCGCCCTTAAAAATACTGTCGAATATGTATTAATTGTTGTTCCCATTCAAACAATTCTTGCTTTAGGTTTAGCTTTAATATTAAATACTCAAATTAAGGGTAAAAATATATTTAGAGTTTTATTTTTTTTACCAACAGTTACATCATCCGCCGTATTAACACTAATTTTTATGTGGATATGTAATTCTAATGGATTACTCAATAACTTCCTAGCTTTTATACATTTACCTACCTACAATTGGTTAGGAGATCCAAAAGTTGCTCTCAAAGCAATTATGCTGATGAATATTTGGTCAACTGCGCCTTTATTTATGGTTATTTATCTAGCAGCAATGCAAGATATACCCCAAAATTTGTATGAAGCTGCAACTATTGACGGTGCGAATTGGTTTGATAAATTTGTTTGGATCACTCTACCGTTTTTAAAGCCAATTACTTTTTTTGTAATTGTGATGGGTATTATTGGCACTTTTCAATTATTCGATCAATCTTACATATTTTCTCGCGGATCTGGTGGCCCTAATAATTCAACTTTAACGGTGGTACTATTAATCTATCAGTATGCTTTTAAAAATCTAGATATGGGTTATGCTGCGGCTTTGGCTTTGCTGCTAACTCTAGTAATTATGACTGTAACTTTAATGCAGCGTTATTTATTTAAAGAAGAAAGATTTGATTAATTATGCAGCGTTTTTCCGCCACAAAAGCAGCCTTATATTTAATTCTAGTTTTGTATGCACTCATTACTATTATTCCTTTTATGTGGGCGCTTTCTGCTTCTTTTAAACCCTTAGCGGAAATTGTCGGTGGTGGAAATAGTTTTATTCCGCAACAGTTTACTTTAGCAAACTATCAACAAATATTTAGTCAAGAACCATTATTTGGACGTTGGCTATTAAATAGCGTTGTAGTTGCTATTAGTGTAACTGCTTTTAATTTACTGTTTAATTCAATGGCTGGCTATGCTTTAGCTAGGCTGCATTTCCCAGGAAATAAGTTTTGGTTTTTCCTGATTTTGGCAGTTTTAATGATTCCGGGACAAGTTACTTTAATTCCTACGTTTTTAATTTTAAAAAGCTTAGGATGGTTAAATTCTTACCAAGGTTTGATTGTACCTAGTACAATCAATGCAACTTTTATATTTATGATGCGACAATTTTTTATAAATTTTCCTAAAGACTTAGAAGAAGCTGCTGCTTTAGATGGTTTAGGACACTTAGAAACCTTTTTTCAAATAGTTTTACCTTTAGCAAAACCTGCTTTAGCTGCCCAAGCAATATTTGTTTTTATGGGTGCGTGGAATAATTTTTTATCGCCGTTGATGATTTTGTCAGATTCAACAATGTTTACGCTACCTTTAGGTTTAAACATATTTAAAGGTCAATATATTAGCTACTGGAATTATATAATGGCGGCCTCAATGATGTTTACTTTACCTGCATTGGCTATTTATGCCTTTTTTAACCGTTACTTTATTCAAGGTGTAACTTTTACTGGTGGCAAATAAAGTCTGATCTCATTAGGACTGCTATAGTGAGAGTAAAGAAATGTAACAATTCTCATGTAGTGCAATGGTACGGCTTGATTCTCCGCCAACTCTTTCAAACCCACCGCTAACCTATGATTACGATTTAGCTATTTCTGGCGGTGGTATTATCGGCTTAACCTTAGCTAGTGCCTTAAATAATTCTGGGCTAAAAGTCGTTGTAATTGAAGCAAAACCCCAATCTATCGCCGTCGCTAAAGGACAAGCTTACGCCGTTCATCTCCTCTCAGGGCGCATATTTGCGGGAATAGGCGTATGGGATAAGATACTGCCCCAAATTGCTCATTTTTGTCACGTTCAGCTTTCTGATGCCGATTATCCCCAATCTGTCAACTTTGAAACTAATGATTTGGGTACAGAAGTATTGGGGTATGTAGCTGAACATCAAGCGCTGCTTAAGCCTTTACAAGACTTTGTGAGCGGATGCCCTAATATTACTTATTTGTGTCCAGCACAAGTGCTAGAAGCTCACTACCAGCCTTCTGGCGTAGAAATTAATTTGCGGATGGGTGACGAAGTAAAAACTATCCGCACCCGCCTGATTGTCGCCGCCGATGGGGCAAAATCTCAAATTCGACAGGCGGCGGGAATTAATACGCGCGGCTGGCAATATTGGCAGTCATGTATTGTTGCTTTTGTCAAGCCCGAAAAAGGACACAATAATACAGCTTACGAAAAGTTTTGGAGTAGCGGGCCTTTTGCGGTTTTACCTTTGCCAGAGAATCGTTGTCGGATTGTGTGGACTGCACCCCACGCAGAAGCAAAAGCAATAGTAGCTTTGAATGACGAGGACTTTTTAGCCGAACTTACTAAACGTTGTGGCGCACAAATGGGCAAACTAGAGTTAGAAGGCGATCGCTTTGTGTTTCCGGTACAGTTAATGCAGAGCGATCGCTATGTATTGCCTCGCCTGGCTTTAGTTGGCGATGCTGCACACTGTTGTCATCCCGTTGGTGGACAAGGGTTAAATATGGGTATCCGCGATGCGGCGGCTTTGGCGCAGGTATTGCAGCAAGCTTATAGTCAAGGTGAAGATATTGGCGACTTGGCAATTCTCAAACGTTACGAAAGCTGGCGCAAGCGAGAGAATTTGACAATTTTGGGGTTTACAGATTTATTAGATCGAGTATTTTCCAATAACTTTTTGCCTGTAGTCATAATTCGCCGAATTGGTTTATTAGTATTGCGTCGAGTACCGCCGATTAAAGTATTTGCTTTAAAACTAATGACTGGTTTAAAAGGACGCACACCAGAAATAGCCCAGAAGCTTTAGTTTTTGGGCAATTCCGTTGAATATCTAATTCTTACCTTTATTTTAGCCTTGGGGTAGATGACTTTACTTTTTTGGTTAGTTACAGAACCTTTTAGAATTTATTTCCTGTAACTTAAAGGTGCAGTAGGCGATAGCGCTAAAACCTTATGGATGACTCAATATTTATTATTTTTATTGCTTTTGGCTGTTTGTGGGCAGTAATGGGGACTGCGATTGTTGTTTTATTTTTCAAAAGCGATGGAGAGCAAGAATTTAAAGTAGGCAAATGGGGGCTAATAGTAGGTTTACCGATTGTAATTCCGATGGCGATCGCCTTTGTGTATGCCGCTAGCCACCGCTAATGGTTTAAACTTGATCTCAAAACTAAAAATTTAGAAAAATAACTATTTCTGCTGTAGCGAGCGCTACAGACGGATCTCTATTAGCTTCAGTGCGATCGCCCACTTGACCCACGCGTTTTTTACAATGCTCTTTCAGTGCGATCGCACTTTCTCCTTTATTAGGTATAGAACTTACGATAGATGGCAGTGGAAACGCGGACACAGTAGGTTTGAATCAGTTGCTTTTTTATTGATTAGATGCTTACTTCACAAAAACCCTTAAAAGATGTATTCTTTTGTCCAGAAGAATCAAATTTTTATTCCTACTGCTTGCAAAGCTTAGTATTAAATAATTGCTTAGGTTCTGAAACTATTATTGAATTTGGCTCTGGAGATGGTAGCCCAGTTATTAATTCTTTA
>CAJQOK010000378.1 GCA_905479905.1 uncultured Aliterella sp. | reverse complement strand
TGGCTTTGCGCCTGTCAACAGAACTTTATAAGTAAAGTTGTGCTTGGACAATTAAACTAGAAGCGATTTTTAAGGTAAAGGGCAAAATGGTTAAACTATTGCCCTTTACCTTTAACTAATTTTAAATCCATGTCAGCCCAGCTAAAAGCTTTTCGTTGCTCCTTTTTAGACTTTATAGACGATCCATTTTACGTCAGCGAACTAGAGAGCGTTCGTTATATTGTGGATGGTTTGTTAGTTATCGAAAATGGTTTAGTTAAAGAACTAGGCGATTATGAGAGCTTACACGCTAAATATGTAGGACTTGAGATTACTTCCTATCCTGGAATGCTGATTATGCCAGGGTTTATCGACACTCATATTCATTTTCCGCAAACTGAAGCGATCGCATCTTATGGCGAACAACTGCTGGAATGGCTGAATAAGTACATATTTCCTACCGAAAGGAAGTTTCAAGAATTTGCCTACGCTCAAAAAGTTGCAGCAATTTTCCTCGATGAATTACTCAAAAACGGTACAACCACAGCGTTAGTATTTGCGGCGGTTTATCCCGAATCTGTAGAAGCTTTTTTTACTGAAGCTCGCCGTCGCAATCTCCGGGCGATTTCTGGTAAAGTGATGATGGACAGAAACGCTCCAGATTATCTCGTCGATACTCCCGAAACTTCTTACCACCAAAGCAAGCAATTAATTGAAAAATGGCATAAAAACGGGCGTTTACTCTACGCTGTAACTCCTCGTTTTGCCATAACTTCCAGCGTTGAACAATTAAAAGTAGCAAGTCAACTGTTAGATGAATTTCCTGATGTTTATTTGCATACGCACCTATCGGAGAATGTAGACGAAATTGCTTTAGTTGGGCAGCTTTTCCCCGAAAATGAGGGATATTTAGATGTATACGATCGCGCAGGGTTAGTTAGAAATCGCTCTATCTTTGCTCATGGCGTGCATTTAACTGATACGGAATTTGCTCGAATGTCTGAAGCGAAAAGTGCGATCGCATTTTGCCCAACTTCTAATTTATTTTTGGGTAGCGGATTATTTAAGCTAGAACAAGCCAAATGTAAAGAGCATCCAGTTAAACTAGGTTTAGGTACAGATGTAGGCGCGGGGACGAGTTTTTCGTTACTGCAAACTGCGGGTGAAGCTTACAAAGTTGCCCAACTGCGACAGCAAAAACTATCTCCTTTTCAAGCTTTGTTTTTAGCTACTTTGGGCGGCGCTAGAGCATTAGGGTTAGAAGCCAAAATCGGCAACTTTGCAACAGGTAAAGAAGCCGATTTTATTGTGATAGATCCAAGATGCACAAAGCTTTTAGCTTTTCGTAACGGTGACGCAACCGCCGCATCAATAGCCGAATTAGCCGAAAAAGTATTTGCTTTAATGGTAGTGGGAAGCGATCGCACTATTTGTGCTACTTACATCCTAGGAAATATAGCTTATAAGCGACAAAATTAGTTTTTCGACGAAATAACATCATTTTTGTTTATTCTTCGACTGCACATTTTTCGTATTCTGCAATAATGCTCCGAATATCATCGGCGGCAACATCGACTTGTTCAGATTTTGTATAAATAGTCAGCAGAATAATTCCCATTGCTGTTTTGACGTAGTAAATCAGACGGTAGCCACCACTTTTACCTTTTTGGATATCGGTATTTCGGACTCTTAGCTTGAAGACTGTATGAGCAACTCCTGATATTTGATCTCCTGGCAACTCTCCCTGTTCAAGTTGTTCGATAATGGGTTGTATATCATTCCGAATATTGCGATATTTCTTGGCAAGAGTACGCAAGTTTCGGTTGAATGTTAGCGAAGCTTCTACTTGAATTAAAGGCTGCTCAGGCATCCTCAATCCCTTCCCAAAGTTGAGTAACGGGAATAGTTTGCCCACTCATAGCTTCGTGCCAAGCTTGCCGGAAATCTGCTAAAGCTTCTGTTTGAGATGTATCGTCTAAGTCTGCGGCTTCTGGAATTAGAACAATGACTTCTACACGGCTATTTTTATCTATTGTGAGGGGACGATCTAGGGTTAGTTGTCCCTGCTCATCGATTGTTGCCATAACTTTAAGTGCTTTCATTGCTACTCCAAGATTGTTTCACTATACTCAGCGAGTGCTGAAGCTGCGAGTTTCGCAAGAGTATCTGGGGAACGGGAAAATGATTCATCCCAGCGCCGCTCCATTTCAATTTATTCTAAAATTATTGAAGACTTCGCATTTTGTTCATTTGCAGGCAAAGTTTTCAATTAGTGTGATCGCATTTTTCAGTAACTCAGTTGTAGCTACCATACTTTAATGCCGTTATGCTGCACATTTCTTCGGTGGCACATAACCTCGGCAACCTCATAACTACACGAGTAATTAACCAATATGTGTATATGTCCTTCTTGCCCATTTCCTGTTAATCAACATCTTCTTATACAAGCGGTCAAAGTGGGGATAGCATTCCTCTAAGAAGGTACCTTTCCCATAAGGATTATCGATTGATGTTAGCCATGAATGTATATTGTCCATTAATTGCCCTAGCTGAAAGTAAACTAGGCGCATTTCAATGGTTTCATTGAGCGCTTCGCTACTAATCAAGTCAAAAAACTCAGCCATACGCTCTACAGCACCATTATCAGGAGATCCCTCGCTGAAAAGATCAGATAACGGACGCTGCACCCTCTTACCGTCAATAACTTCTACCAAATATCCTTTTTTAGCCCCTGATGGTTCTGAAGTAGCATGAAAAATATTTTTCCAAGCTTCTATATCTTCTTTACGCAAAGATTCCTTAAACATGACGATCAGTCGAAAGCTATTCTCTAAACGACGCTGTTTCTGATTGCTTAGATATGTCCATATAGCTGTGCATCCACCAATTACGGCAAGGACTAAGGCAATCCAGTTTCTAACCTCAGCTAATACATTCATTAATAAAGTAATTAAAACCACTCTTGAATTTATTTAACTACTTAATCATACAGAAATTTTCCTCACAACATCCGTATTTGGAAAGTATGCAAAAAAATTTGTATATCTTTAACTACTCTGAATAAAAATTTTTTCTTGTAAGCATTCCAGCCATCATTTCTTATTAGTAACTTTTACAAGGCGATCTTTTCAAAACCTGAATTTTAGCCATTCTCTAAAATCATTAATTAAAACGCAACGTCATAAAGACAAACCTAGCAACAAAAACCCCTGCAATAATCCAAGTACCTAACGATACTTCTTGACCTTTACCTTGAAAAGCTTTAACCAGTGGGTAGGCAATAAAACCGATCGCTAATCCTTCCGCAATTGAATAAGTAAGCGGAATCATAAACATAGTTAAAAATGCCGGGATAGCTTCAGATAAATCGTCCCAGCGAATTTCTTTAACTTGAGAAAGCATCATTGCGCCCACAATTATTAATGTCGGAGTAGTTGCAAAAGCTGGGATAGCTTGAAAAAGCGGGATAAAAAATAAAGAGAGGAGAAATAATAGCCCAATGATAACGGCTGTAAACCCTGTCCGTCCGCCCTCAAGCACGCCCGAAATAGATTCTACATAAGCTGTGACGCTAGAAGTTCCAAATAATGGCCCGACTGTAGTTGCGATCGCATCTGCCATTAAAGCTTGATTGGCGCGGGGCAATTCTCCATCTTCGCCAATGTATCCCGCGCGCATTCCTACCCCTGTTAGCGTCCCCACCGTGTCAAAAATATCTACAAACAAAAATACAAATAACACTGCCAGCCAATCAATAATATTACTAGCGTTCAGCCCTGATAATCCGGTAATTGCTTGTCCAAACAAGTCTTTGGGCAATTGAGGTAAAGCAAATATCCCTTGAGGTGGAGTTGCAACACCCAAAATCCAAGCTAATACGGCGGTGGCAAAAATCCCTAATAATAATGCTCCTCTAACGCGCCGCACTACAAACGCAGAGGTAATTACTAGCCCCGCTACGGCCATTAAAGTAGCTGGTTGACTCAAACTGCCAAAAGCGGTTTTAGTAGCTTCGTTGGCAACAATTAACCCCGCGCCTCCGGTTGCTGGATCTCCCGATAGTCCAATATAGGCAATAAATAAGCCAATTCCCGCCGCCGTAGAATGTTTAATTGTGTTGGGAATAGTTCTAATCAGTAAACGGCGAACATCTGTAAACGTTAACGCAATAAATACTAGCCCTTGAACAAACACGCAAGATAAAGCTAATCGCCAGTCAATTTTTAGCCCGATAACTACCGAAAAAGCAAAGAATGCGTTGGTTCCCATCCCAGGGGCTAAACCAAAGGGATAGTTGGCAAATATGCCCATACAGAGCGTTCCTACGGCAGAGGCGATCGCAGTGGCTACGGCTAATTGCGAAAATAAGTCTCCTTGCTGGTTGAGAAAAATAGCGTTTGATAAAATAATTGGGTTCACAACTAGGATGTAGCCCATAGTCATGAAAGTAGTAATCCCGGCGAGGATTTCGGTTTTAAAGTTGGTTTTGTAATAATCAAACTGAAAATAACGGGCGATGACTTTGAGCCAGTTTGTGTAAGGTTCTGGGGGAATTGAACCAGGAGTTTTATTTTGCTCATCAACGCTACTGCTAGGAATTGTGTTCATGCTTGTTGCTCCAAATACAGGTAGTATTCTAAGTTCTTTCTTTGCAGCTTTCTGTAATGTTTGGAGCAATTGCGTTTTTTGT
>CAJQOK010000377.1 GCA_905479905.1 uncultured Aliterella sp. | reverse complement strand
CAATTAACGAAATACCTGTAAGAATAATTGACCAAGGCTGACACCACCAGGGTTTGTAATTCCAAATACTCGGATTTTGAGTCATAGTCAAACAAATTAAACGTTGCTAGTTGTCGTATTCTAGAAGTTTAAGCCTATAAGCAGTTTCATAACTCAAAAATTGATAACAGGAATTTTTTAGATGTCATCGCCCCCGAAGATAATTGTTGTAAGTAATGGCAAAGGTGGTGTGGGCAAGACTACAACAACTATGGCATTAGCGAGTATTTTGGCAGAAAAATACAAACTCTTAGCCGTTGATGCTGATAGTCAAGGTAGTTTTACATGGTGGGTACAACAAAGTAAAAAAGGTATAGGCTTCGATCTTGCTCAAGAAACCGATCCGCAATTATTAGAGAACTTAAGAAACGTTGTAGGCTACGATCTAATAATAGTAGATACGCCACCAGCTTTAAGTTCCGCCACCTTAGCCGCCGTAATTCCGGCGGCGGATTATTTGGTTTTGCCTACACCCCCATCGCCAATGGATTTAGCTGTTTTAGTAGAAACCGTCAAACGAGCTATTACGCCAGCTAAAGTCGCCCATCGTGTACTGTTAACGAAAGTAGACACGCGCAGTTTGGGGGAGGCTCTGGAGGCACAAAAAACCCTCAGAGAACTAGGAATTCCTGTCTGTACGGCGTTTGTGAGAGCTTACAAGGCGCACGAACGAGCCGCCTTAGAGGGGATGACAATTACTCAGTGGCGGGGGAGAAATGGGCGAGAAGCAGAGGCGGATTATCGTCGGGTAGTAGATGAAATACAGCAAGATTGGAGAAAATAATGGTTAGAAAACGGATTGGGGATATGCTACGCGAAGAAGCCAAACCTGTAGCTAGAGAAGAATTGCCAGTAACGGCAGAAACTAATGACAAGCAAGAAAATGGAGAAGTTAACGAACAATTGCAGTCTATGAATATTTCTGCAACTACTAGCAAAATCTCCACAGAAGTAGAAACCGCCGTCGATGAGTTAAAAAAACTATTGGAAACCGCCCAAAAGACAGAAGCCTCTTTACAAGGGCAAATTGCCGATTTGAAGTCACAACTTCAAGAGCAAAAGAAGTTAACCAAAGAGTTGCAAACTCAAGCATCCCATGATAAGCAGCTTAAAACCCAACTAGAAGAAGCAAAAGAAACTATCCTAAAACTTGCCGAAGTTAGTTCTAAACCAACTGCAACAGAAACCTCTTTACAAGCGCAAATTGCCGAGTTGAAGCCACAACTTCAAGAGCAAAAGAAGTTAATCAAAGAGTTGCAAGTTCAAACATCCCATGATCAACAGCTTAAAACCCAACTAGAAGAAGCAAAAGAAACTATCCTAAAACTTGCCGAAGTTAGTTCTAAAGCAACTGCAAAGGTTAGTGCAGCAAAAAAACAAAGCAGTCTTGTTCCCGCAAAATCAATCCGCACTGAAAAACTACCTAATTATTCCGATCCTTCGGAACGTCCTAATACTACTATTACCAATAAAGATATTGGCTGGTTTGATTAAGTAGGTAAAAAATAGCGATCGCTTTAGAGTGACTGTTCAAGTAAAGGTGATCGCATTTTAATCAGTCTTCAATTCAAAATTTACTTTGTTGTATAAGTCTTTTAAAGAAATCTGTAAAGCAACGGAGCTTAGAGAGATTGTCTCATCTTCAGCGTTATAAACCCTCAATTCCCAGCGTTTTTCCCCAATTTTGGCATACTGTTCTACATAGATGCGAGTTTGGTCAATTAGTAAGTATTCCTGAAAACTAGGAATTGTGCGGTAGTCTTCAAATTTTGCTTGGCGATCATAGGAATTAGGAGATTTTGAAAAGACTTCAGCAATCATCAATGGATTGGTAACTGTATCAGTTCGATTAGCAAAATACTGTATCTCACCCTTGATAACCATAGCATCGGGGTAAGTGCCAATCTGCTTATCGGGTATCCACAGGCGTAAATTTAACATAAAAACATTGTAATCTTGATGCTTAAAAGCAAAATGTAAATCAGTACATAGATTACCTGTTACACGATTATGATTCGTTGAGCCGCCAGTCATCGGAAAAATTTGTCCGTTAACGTATTCGCTCTTGTACTCTGCTTTTTCCTCTAATTCGAGGTATTCGGCGGGAGTATAAGTTTGCTTTGTTGCTACTTGCATAATTCGGGAAAGCGATGCTAATTTTTAACTATTATCTCTTTTACTAAAGCTGCTAACCTTTCCGCACTATCAACTATGGCAATACTTTTTGATTTTTCTGCCATAACTTCCAACTGTTGCGGAGAATTGAGCAAATTTAAAACTTTACTTTCTAGCAACGGTTGGGTAAGCTCTGATTGATTGAAAACTAACGCCGCACCAGCCTTTGCAAACACTTCGGCGTTAAAAAATTGGTGATTCTCCGCCGCGTAAGGATAGGGAATTAAAATTGCTGGAGTTCCCGTTACGGCTAATTCGGTTAGACTAGCCGCACCTGCGCGACTAATAGCTAGATTTGCCCGTGTTAGCAAAGCTGCCATATTGTCATAAAAAGGCATAGTTAAATATTGAGGATGATTCAAACTCCCAGCATCGGGATCTTTATCGCCTGTCAGGTGTACCACCCAAGCACCCGCAGCACACCAAACCGGGACGCATTCACGTACTAGCTTATTTACTGCTACCGCTCCTTGAGAACCCCCAAAAACGACAATTAACGGCACATTTTCAGGAATTTGCAATTCTAAGGGTAATTGCTGCAAACGAAACTGCGATCGCACGGGTGTACCTGTATAAATCGTTTTTACGTTAGGTAAATACTTAGCGGCGCTTTCAAACCCAATTGCTACTACGTTGCAAAAACGGCTAAAAGTGCGAGTAACTTTCCCTGGTAAAACATTAGATTCGTGGAAAATTACTGGTAAGCCAAGAGATCGCGCCGCAATGACGGATGGAGCCGAAATATAACCGCCTGTAGTGAATAATCCTTGAAAATTGCCTTTTTTTAACAGCTTTCGTACTTCAAAAATCGACCCAACTAAGCGAGTTACAATTTTGAACGTTGCTAAACCCAGCTTTTGCTGAAAACCCTCCACCGCAACGGTATTTAATGGATACTGAGACGAGACTAACTGAGTTTCTAGCCGATTGGGGACACCTAACCATTCAATTTGATAATCGCTCAATTGTTCCGCTACTGCGATCGCCGGAAATAAATGCCCACCCGTACCGCTTGCAGCAATTAGTAATTTTATCGGTGTTACCATCTAATTTTTACCTTAATTGCTTTAAAATCGAACAACTAACCAAGCTATCATTTATGCGAACAGTTCTAAATTTTTCTTACTTAAACCGCTTAGTTTCTCTAAGCTTGGGATTACTGATGGCGGTAACAATAGGCGATCGCACTATCGCCGCTCCTCCAGCTACCGCACCGCCACAGTTGCAAAATATGTTAGTTCAAATTGACGCGGCGGCTAACCAAAAAGATATCAAAGCCGTAATGCAATTTTATAGCCCAAATTTTACTCATACAGATGGCTTAACTTACCAAGATTTAGAAAAAGCTTTAACTGGGTTATGGAAGCAATACCCACAATTAACATACAAAACACAGTTGCAATCTTGGCAAGCCGAAGGCAATGGGATTGTTGCCGAAACTATTACAAATATTACTGGTACGCAAACTCAAGACAACCGCAACTTAGCACTCAAAGCCACAATTAGAAGCCGTCAGCGCTATGAAAATCAAAAAGTTGTCAGACAAGAAGTTTTAGCGGAACGCAGCCAATTAAGCACCGGAACAAAGCCGCCCACCCTTGATATTAAGCTGCCACAAAGCGTTAAACCCGGACAGCAGTATAACTTTGACGCTGTTGTAGTTGAGCCACTCAAAGACGATTATTTACTAGGAGCAGCCATTGAGGAGGCTGTAGCCACAGGTCAGTATTTTAACCCCACTCAAGTAAGGCTAGAATTGCTCCCGGCGGGTGGTTTGTTTAAAATTGGTCGCGCTCCAGCCAATGGAAGCGATCGCTGGTTATCGGCGGTAGTAGTGCGGGGAGACGGTTTAACTCAAGTAACTCAACGCTTGCAAGTATTGGGTGGAAATGCCCCCCGTCCAGGTAGAAGGCTAATTAGATAATTGACATTCTCTGCCTTAGCAGTGCAAGTATCTATATAGGTTATTCATGCCAATAAGAGCGGATGCAACCAATCTAATTGAATAATTTATGTCTTCTGTTAGAGGAACGATTGTCGTGTTTAAGGCTAATCTTACATTTGTGTTCCAGCAAAGGTAATTGATTAGGAAGTAAGATGGATTTTTCCCAAATTCTATAACTAACCTGTGATTAAAGCCAGCCAATAAACTCAAATCGCTGCGAACAGTATTAATAATATAATGGAGCCTTGTGTCATGACAAATATAATTTCTAGGGCAATTACTGGTATTAGTTCCTTGCTTAAGAAAGTCCAAGTAATGCGTTTTTTGAGTGTTGTTTTAGTTGGGTTTCTATTACTTACAACTAATGTTGCTCAAGATCGTAATACCAAAGCTGTAACCAGGAAGATAGACGAAGTAACACATCAGGACAATTCCCAAAGACCGAAGACTATGGGAGAATGGCAGCAAGAAGCGCAAGAAACAAAAGGCGATCCTGGGGAACGAGTTAATAAAATTGCCAAAGAATCAGCAGAAGCCGTAAAAGACTTTGGTGCGCTATACCCTGACACAGCTAAAAGAAGTGCTGGTGACAATTAGGCTTTCTATAAACAGGGTCGATACTAAGAACTTTTGAACGCCGTATTGGTATCGCCCACGAAAAAGTACGCCTGAGAATTTTGCAGCATTATCTTAGTTTGTAATTAGTTTCTAAATCTGTACTAGGTTTATATGGTACAGATTTAGGTTATTTTTTTCCAATATTTGGCTAATAGAATATTGTAACTGTACCAGGCGCGACTACACTAAATATGGGGAAAGAGTAGGCGCAGGTGGTTGCAAATTAGGCAAGGCAGCTAATTTGAGGAAAGTCCGGGCTTCCGAAAGACCAAACTTGCTGGGTAACGCCCAGTGCGAGCGATCGTGAGGATAGTGCCACAGAAAAATACCGCCGTTTTCTATGGGAAAATGGTAAGGGTGCAAAGGTGCGGTAAGAGCGCACCAGCAGCGCCGAGAGACGCTGGCTCGGTAAACCCCGGTTGGAAGCAAGGTCAAAGGGATAATGGTTGGTCTTTTCCCTATTCCACTGCCTAAGAACCGCTTGAGGCGCTTGGTAACAATCGTCCCAGATAGATAACCGCCCTGGTGCGAAAACAAAAAAAGACGTAGCACCGCTACGTCTCTACGTTATTCATCAGAACAGAACCCGGCTTATGTCCGACTCTTTCCCTATTTTTGTTTGTTATCCCCAAATAATTGCGCGATCGCATTTTCGATATCTGGCTGTTTAATGAGCGATTCTCCAATTAACACCGCCTTTGCTCCTGCTTTTCCTACCAATGCCAAATCAGCAGCTTGATGCAATCCCGACTCGCTGACAACTAAAATATCTCGCTCTTGTAATTGCTGTCCTCGTGCTGCCAATATCGAGCAGGTATTTTGCAAATCAACAGAAAAATCTGCCAGGTTACGATTATTAATCCCAACTAGCGCCACACCATCTATTGCTAAAACGCGATCAAGTTCATCTACTGTATGCACTTCAATTAAAGCCGCCATCTTTAAAGCTTTGGCAATTTTTATAAAGTATTGCAAGTCTTGATCGGTTAAAATTGCGGATATTAGCAGTACAGCATCCGCTCCCCGGACACGGGCTAAATACATTTGGTAAGGATACAAGATAAAATCTTTGCATAACAAAGGCAAGTCTACCACCGCGCGAATTTGAGCTAAGTAGCTAAAACTGCCTTGAAAAAACTTTTGATCCGTAAGTATAGAAAGGCAAGCTGCACCACCTTTTTGATAGGATTTGGCAATCTCTACAGGGTCAAAATCTGCTCTAATTACACCTTTACTTGGCGATGCTTTTTTGACTTCAGCAATTAAGGCTGGCTGAGTTTTAGCTTGACGCAAAGCACCAACAAAATCCCGCGATGGGGGGGCTAAAAGTGCTTGCTGTTGCAAGTCGGCTAAAGGTAATTTTTCTCTTAGCCGATTAACTTCGTCTTCTTTATGCCAAACAATTTCTTCTAAAATATTATTTGGTTCAGCGCCCGGTACAACGACCTGATAGCGCATACTCTCAAGAGCAATAGTACGGTTGGGGGGACGGCGACGGATTTGCATTGTGTCAAAAAAAATAAATTTACTTAGGATGCGATCGCGCGTTTGTAAGCTTCATCTAATACTTCCGATAAAGTAGGATGAGCGTGTACCAGGTGCGCTAAAGTGTGTACAGTTTGACGATTGGCGATCGCAGCAGAAGCTTCATGGATTAAATCCGAGGCGTGTAAGCCAATGATATGTACCCCCAAAACTTCCCCAGTATCTTTGCGGAAAATTAGTTTTGCCATGCCGTCGGCTTCTCCTTCGGCGATCGCTTTAGAGTTACCTTTGTAATAACTTCTCACTGCACCCACTTCAAAACTTTCTTTGCTTCCCAATTCTTTAGCGGCGGTTTCAGTCATGCCTACATAACTAATTTCTGGGTGAGTAAAGGCGGCAGCAGGAACGCTATGATAATCAACTATCCGCTCTTTGCCACAAATATTATCTACAGCAACAATTCCTTGACCTGATGCTGCATGAGCCAGCATCATTTTACCGTTAGCATCGCCAATCGCCCACAAATGCGGTACAACTTCCCTCGCCGATAGCACCGCCATCCCATCATTTACGGGAATAAAGCCCCGTTTATCTAATTCTACCCCGATTGTCTCTAATCCAAGGTTTTGCGTTGCAGGGATGCGCCCAGTAGCTACTAAACAAGCATCTACTTCAATTGTATCGATAACTTCTTTGGTTTTAAAATCCGCTAACTCTATTACTACCGGGGTTCCGGGAGTAACTTTTTTTGCCATTACACCAACATGAGTTTCAATATCGCGGGGAGTAATCAAAATTCTTTCCGCCAGTTTAGCAATATCGCGGTCAAAACCAGGCATTAGCTGATCTAGAGCCTCAATCATAGTAACTTCGCAACCCAAAGCTGAATAAATATCAGAAAACTCTAAGCCAATATAACCGCTACCAATAATTGCTACCCAATCCGGTAAAGACTCTAACTTTACGCCTTGGTCGCTAGTAAAGACCGTTTTTCCATCAACTTCAATTCCTGGCGGGACAAAAGGAATTGAACCGGGAGAAAGAATAATATCTTTAGCAGTAATAATTTTTTCGCCGTTGTCCGTAGTTATTGCTACTTTTTGCGAACCTGCTAACTGACCTCTACCGCGAATTATCTCTACACTAAGGCGTTTGAGGCTATTAGTTAAATCGCCTTGAATTTTGGCAACAAGGTTATTTGCATGATTTGCGATCGCGCTGCGGTCAAATTCTACCCCACTGACTTGAATACCCAAAGACTTAAGGTGGTGAGCATTGCGTAATTCTCTAACTCTACCAGAAGCTGCAAGCAATGCTTTAGAAGGGATGCAGCCTCGATTTACACAAGTACCGCCCATATCATCGGCTTCAATAATTGCCGTCTTTAAGCCGCAACTAACAGCGTGTAAAGCCGCGCCATGTCCGCCTACTCCAGCGCCAATAATAACTAGATCGTAATCAAATTCCTGACTCACGTAAGCGCTTCTCCTAGTGCAAACCCTTTTCTATTTTCCTCTTTACCGCGCGATCGGTGCAAGTACCTACAATTTATCTCCAGGAAATTTGGGCAAAATTAGGACTTAATAGGATTTTGATGATACCAATCAACTACATCCCTTAAAGTTTGTTCTAAGGGGCGAAAAGTAGCTTCCAATTGAGAAATTGCTTTAGCAGAAGTTACTTGCCTTTTCAGGTGCATGGTGCGGATACCCTCAAGAGGAATTACGGATTTTGTGCCAGTCAAACGTGCATAAATATCTGCTATCCAGGCATATATTAAAGTGATTGTGTAAGGAATGCGACGCTGGGGACTAGGAATACCAGTAACTTTTTCTAGAGTTTGAAACAGATTTTCCATACTCCAATATTGTCCGGCTACAATATAGCGATCGCCACTAATCCCTCTTTCTACAGCATTAATTGCCGCTTGGGCAACATCACGGGCATCTACCATGCAAGTTCCCCCGTCTAAAATCCCAGGAATTTTTTGCCCTAGGTAATCCAACACCAATTGACCGCCTCCTGTTGGCGCAGCGTCTATTGGTCCAAACATGAATCCTGGTAAAATTAATACTACTGGTAGGGAGTGTTGCTGCAAAAAATTATTTATCGCAACTTCTGCCATAACTTTACTTTTGAAGTACAAATTTTTTACTATTGTTGGATCGATTGGAGTTTTCTCATCACTTGCAACATTAGCGGATTTCATGCCTACCGCACCCGAAGAACTGATATAAATTACTTTTTTAACTCCTTGCTTTTCTGCCTCACCAAGCAATCTAATTGTGCCTTTGACATTAATATCTTCTAGCATTTGCCAATGATTTCCCGGCTGATAATATTCTCGGAAATAAGCAGCAGTATGAAACAGTACATCGCATCCTGCTAGTTCGGAAGCGAAGCTCTCAACGTCAAGCATATCGCCGATAACTAACGATAAGTCTAAATTGCCAAAAAGCTTTGCTGCTTTTGCTTTGGAACGTACCAAGGCTTTAACGCTGTAGCCTTGCTCGATTAATAATCTAACTAAGTTATTGCCAAGTAGTCCGGTACTACCAGTTACAAATGCTTGCATATTGCTCCTTTGAGTTATTAAATGTTGCTTTTAACCAGCAAATTAGGCTAGGGATGAGCTAAGACTTGCCTCAATATTTGAGGTTTAACTGCGATTCATTCATTTTTTATATCTATAAGATATATATCTAAAAACTATAATGTCAAGAGAAAACAAAAGCAAGTATGCAATTTTGGGCTTATTGGGTTTAAGTCCAATGTCGGGTTACGACATCAAAAAGAAAATTGAACGCAGTACCAGCAACTTTTGGAACGAGAGCTACGGGCAAATTTATCCAATTTTGAAGAAATTGGTAGCTCAAGGACTAGCGACGCAAGTAGTTGAGGCGCAATTGGGCAAGCCGGACCGCCACGTATATAAATTGACAGATAAGGGTCAACAGGAGTTACAAAGCTGGCTAGTTGAGCCTGCGGAACCCCAAGTAGAAAGAATCGAGATTCTGTTAAAACTGTTTTTTGGACAACAGGTATCGGTAGCAGATAATATTCGCCACATAGAGCAATTTCGAGAACTGCAACAACAATGGCTGCAAAAGTGCCAAGCTATTGAGCAAGAGTTGCAAGAGAAAGGAATAGATAACCCTAATTTCCCCTACTGGTTGATGACTGTCAGCTACAAGTTGCACGTCACTAAGGCATTAATACATTGGTGTGACGAAACTTTGGCTAAGTTAAAGGAAAATGATTGATAAAGTGCGAAGTCTTCACAGGTTAATTTGCCTGTTAAGATCGATGCTGATTAACACCTATATTAAAAACTAATTGTGACTGTCAAACCAGAGTGGTTAAGGGTAAAAGCGCCTCAGTGGGAGCGCGTCGGGAACGTTAAAGAAATTCTCCGGGATTTAAGCCTAAACACTGTGTGTGAAGAAGCTTCTTGTCCAAACATTGGCGAATGCTTTAACGCAGGTACAGCAACATTTTTAATTATGGGCCCAGCTTGTACCAGAGCTTGTCCTTATTGCGATATCGATTTTGAGAAAAAGCCTCAACCCTTAGATGCTACCGAACCTGATAGACTGGCGCAAGCAGTACAAAGACTAAAATTAAATCATGTAGTCATTACTTCGGTAAATCGTGATGACTTAATAGACGGCGGTGCAAGTCAGTTTGTACGGTGCATTGAGGCAATTCGCGCCACTTCACCGCAAACAACAATTGAAGTATTGATTCCTGACTTGTGCGGAAATTGGCAAGCTTTAGAAACAATTTTGCTTGCTGCGCCAGAAGTATTAAATCACAATACAGAAACTGTACCCCGTTTATATCGTCGCACTCGTCCTCAAGGAGATTACGATCGCACTTTAGAATTAATTAAGCGATCGCGCTTATTTGCTCCTGGAGTCTATACTAAGTCTGGCTTAATGGTAGGTTTAGGCGAAACAGATGAGGAAATTCGGCAAGTAATGATCGATTTGCGATCGGTAGATTGCGATATTCTGACGCTAGGGCAATACTTGCAACCAAGTCAAAAACACTTACAAGTTCAAAGCTTTGTCACCCCAGAACAATTTGATGCTTGGCGGATTTTTGGCGAATCTATTGGTTTCTTGCAAGTAGTATCTTCTCCCCTAACTCGTAGCTCTTATCACGCCGAAAAAGTTAGAGAATTGATGCAACGTTACCCGCGTAAATAGCTGTGCGCCAAACAAAAATAACTATTTTGGGTGCGGGGGCTTGGGGAACAATTTTAGCCAAACTAGCCGCCGCCAACGGTCACAACGTGGTTTCATGGTCGCGTAGCGGTGCAATGAGCTTGGAGGAGGCTATAGAGGGTGCTGAGATAGTTTTATCGGCGGTATCGATGAAAGGAGTAAGAAGCGTAGCTACAGCAATTCAATCTTTACCCATTTACCGTCAGGCAATTTTTGTTACCGCAACCAAAGGCTTGGAACCCTCTACAACTTTAACCCCGGCGCAAATTTGGCACTTATCTTTTCCTACCCATCCTGTAGTTGTATTGTGTGGGCCCAATTTATCTAAAGAAATTGAGCAAAACTTACCCGCCGCAACGGTAGTAGCTAGTAACGACATTGGCGCGGCGGAAATAGTGCAAGAGGCTTTTTCGTCTTTGCGCTTCCGCGTTTATACAAATTTTGATCCCCTGGGAGTGGAACTTGGAGGCATACTAAAAAATGTAATGGCGATCGCAGCCGGGGCTTGTGATGGCTTACAGTTGGGAACAAATGCTAAAGCGGCGCTACTGACGCGCGGACTTACAGAAATTGTCAGAATTGGGAATAGTTGGGGAGCAAAAACCGAGACATTTTACGGTTTATCAGGCTTGGGAGACTTACTCGCTACTTGCAATAGTCCTTTAAGTCGCAACTATCAAGTAGGCTACTGTTTAGCTCAAGGTAAAACAATGGAAGCAACCTTAGCTAATTTAGAAGGAACCGCCGAAGGAGTAAATACGGCAAAAGTTTTAATGCAACGCGCTAAACAACATAATATTTCTATTCCGATTACAACCCAAGTACATCGGTTGCTGACAGGTAAAGTTACACCAAGACAAGCGCTTGAGGAACTAATGCTGCGTGACATTAAACCGGAGATATAGAAAAGGTGCGATCGCTAATTTTCAAGTATCTATTCTAACTACAAGGTAGGATAAGGACGAAAGCCTAAAATTTACGCTTTTACTTTCAAGTATTCTCCTCACACCTTACCGAATTCAAATGGAATGGCAACTAAACGATGCCCAGAACTTGGCATTAATTGACCGAGAAATTGGCGATTATCAGTTTTCACCCGCTCAGTACGAAATAGTTAGACAGGTAATTTATGCTACTGGAGACTTTGAGTACAAATCTTTAATTAGGTTTAGCGATCGCGCTTTACCTGCTGGGGCTGCTGCTTTAGCTGCTTGTAGTACCATTATTGTTGATGTCCCTATGGTACAAGTAGGGATCAGATCTACTATTCAAAAAACTTTCGCAAATCCTGTTTATTGCAGTGCAGACAGTAATAATTGGAGTCCCAAAGACCAATCAAATAGCGCCGCTTGGGAAATTGAAACTTTAGCTAGAAAGTATCCTGAAGCAATTTTTGTGATGAGTCAAGGACAAGCAGCATTGACGGCGTTATTGGAATTAATTGAGGCGGAGGAAATTAGACCAGCTTTAGTAATTGGTACTCCCGCAGGATTTATTGACGTAGATGTAGCTAAACAACGTTTAAATGATTCCAACGTGCCTCATATTCGGATCGATGGACGCAAAGGTAATGCAGTAGTAGCTACAGCAATTATTAATGGGTTAGTAGAACTAGCTTGGCAGGCTTACGGGCATGATAATCAGGGGTAGTTAAACAAGCAATTTTTTGTCAGAGTAACTACTATAAACCTAGCAGAGCAAATCTACAGTACAAAAGCGCTCAATATGGTAGTTACAAATCTTCCTCAAACACTGCTCCTAAGTACCGAAGAACTGCATCAAATCAACGCTTACTGGCGCGCCGCAAATTACCTATCTGTCGGGCAAATATATTTACTAGACAACCCCCTACTGCGCCAACCCCTCAAGATCGAACATATCAAACCAAGGCTTTTAGGTCACTGGGGAACAACCCCAGGTCTAAATTTTATTTACGTCCACTTGAACCGCCTAATTAAAGCTCAAGACCTGAACGCAATCTACATCGCCGGCCCCGGTCATGGTGGCCCTGGAATAGTTGCCAATACTTATCTAGAAGGTACTTACAGCGAGGTATACCCCCATATTTCCCCAGATTATGAGGGGATGCGAAAACTATTTAAGCAATTTTCTTTTCCTGGAGGCATCCCCAGTCACGTTGCACCCGAAACCCCCGGCTCAATTCACGAAGGGGGCGAACTTGGCTATGCTCTTTCTCACGCCTACGGTGCAGCCTTTGACAATCCCGATTTGATTGTTGCTTGTGTGATCGGCGATGGGGAAGCAGAAACCGGGCCATTAGCTACTAGCTGGCATAGCAACAAGTTTCTTAATCCCGTGACTGACGGCGCAGTTTTACCAATTTTGCATCTAAATGGTTACAAAATTGCTAACCCTACCGTGTTGGCGCGGATAAGCCATGAGGAACTAGAAAGTTTACTGATTGGTTACGGCTATAAACCCTACTTTGTAGAAGGCTCTGAGCCAGAGGCCATGCACCAGTTGATGGCGGCAACTTTAGATAAAGCGGTTTCCGATATTAAGGTAATTTGGGACGATGCGCGCAATAAGGGTGTTACTGTACGCCCCCAGTACCCGATGATTGTACTGAAGTCCCCCAAAGGCTGGACAGGGCCTAAAGAAGTTGATGGTAAAAAAACTGAAGATTATTGGAGGTCGCATCAAGTTCCGTTTGCAGAAATGGCAACTAAGCCCGAACACTTACAGTTGCTAGATGCGTGGATGAAAAGTTATAAGCCAGAAGAACTGTTTGACGCAAATGGGACATTGATGCCCGAACTTGCGGCTTTAGCACCCCAAGGAAGCCGCCGCATGGGGGCTAATCCCCACGCCAACGGTGGTCTGTTGCTTAAAGGTTTAAAGCTACCAAACTTTGCTGACTACGCTGTAGATATTGCTGAACCGGGGACAATAATGGGTGAAGCTACCCGCGTGATGGGGGAATTTTTGCGCGATGTCATGAAGCAAAATCTCGAAAGCCGCAACTTTAGAGTTATGGGCCCCGATGAAACCGCTTCTAACCGCCTCAATGCTTTATTTGAAGTTAGCGATCGCACATGGGCAGCCCAGATTCTCCCCGAAGACGATCACCTTGCTCCCGACGGGCGAATTATGGAGATATTGAGCGAACACACTTGTCAAGGCTGGTTAGAAGGCTATTTGCTGACTGGACGACATGGGTTTTTCTCTTGCTATGAAGCTTTTATCCATATTGTGGATTCTATGCTCAACCAACACGCCAAATGGCTCTCAACTACCCGTGATATACCTTGGCGCAGACCGATTGCTTCTCTCAACTATTTGCTAACTTCTCACGTTTGGCGACAAGATCATAATGGGTTTTCTCATCAAGATCCAGGCTTTATCGATCATGTGATGAACAAAAAGCCAGAAGTAATTCGGGTTTATTTACCCCCCGATGCCAATACGCTGCTATCTGTAACCGATCATTGTTTGCGTAGCCGTAACTATGTCAATGTGATTGTTGCCGGAAAGCAACCCGCCTTACAGTATTTAGATATGGATGCGGCAATTAAACACTGCACCAAAGGGTTAGGAATTTGGGGTTGGGCGAGTAACGACCAAGGGGTAGAACCCGATGTAGTGATGGCTTGTGCGGGGGATGTCCCAACTTTAGAAACTTTGGCGGCGGTGGATTTGCTGTACAAAAACTTCCCCGATCTCAAAGTGCGGGTTGTAAATGTAGTTGATTTGATGAAACTTCTACCAGAAAGCGAACATCCGCACGGTTTGAGCGATAAAGACTTTGATTCTATCTTTACGCCAGATAAGCCGATTATCTTTGCTTTTCATGGTTATCCTTGGCTAATTCATCGCCTGACCTATCGGCGCACAAATCACTACAATATTCACGTCCGGGGCTACAAAGAAGAAGGAACAACTACTACACCCTTTGATATGGTGGTTCTAAATGAGTTGGATCGTTTTAGTTTGGTCGATGATGCGATTGATCGCGTACCCAAACTCAAATACACCGCCGCCCACGTCAAACAGATGTTGCATGACAAACTAATCGAACACAAGCAATATATTACCGAGCATGGCGAAGATATGCCAGAGATTCTCAATTGGCAGTGGGGTTACTATAGCAATCCCGAAAAAACAACTCCGCCAAAAACTGACGAATCCAGCACTTCTACCCCTTCTCAAGAAGGTGGCGAAGGTGTAGCAAAGTCGAGGTCTTAGTTTGACCTTATCCCCTTTTCCTACACGGGAGGGGGTAATTTTTTATAAAAGGTCTAATAAAACCTACGCAATTCAGCCTAAAAACAGAAGACTAGCGGATTTATTGAGAGACATTTTGCAGGGGGTTTGGGGGGCAGACCCCCCATATCTTGGTTTTTCCTAAAGAAAGTAAGGTATCAACTGTGTGAGTCTAGTCTATATAACGCCG
>CAJQOK010000376.1 GCA_905479905.1 uncultured Aliterella sp. | reverse complement strand
GCCTCAATTTCAGTTAAAGTTGCGACTTTACACAATCTTGCCACATCTTGATAACTGCACTCATGAAAATTCTGTTTCAGCATTTCATCGCTGCCATTTGTAACTACTGGCAGTTCTCCACGATAAAGCCGCACAATATTTGCTAAAAACTCCATTTGCTCGTCAGTAAAATCTCGATGAGCGCGATCGACTTGGTGGTAAATGTGCCATGCATCAACAAACAGCGCTTTATCTTTTCGGGCTATACTCTCCTTGCCCTTGTCCAAACACAACGTACAAGGTAGCGTTACCGTGTAGAAAAAATTAGAGCCAATAGAAACCATCACATCCACCGCCCCCGCTTGAATCAGCTTGCGGCGAATCTCTAGTTCCCAACCCCTGGCATCGCACGCTGATCTTCCACTCCCAAATCTTGAGCAAAAGTAAGTAAATCGTTGAAGAATAACTCTACATTACTCGCTCCGGCATTGTAATTTTCGCTCATCTGCTGGAACTTCTCTAGGTAGTTAGTCCGACTCTTGTTTAGGCTAACACCAATATGAATGTTAACATTGCCAAAAGTTATCAGAAAATTGAGCCGTCTATGCAGGAAAATCTTAAGTTATTAGTTTGTTAGATAGTATTAGGATAAAAAAACAGATCCTGAGATATTGCATACAATAAATTAATTACGAAATTAACCTATGCGACGCGCGCAAGCTGGAACGGTAACGGGCTTCGCACTTCTTACAACTAAGACTAAGGCATGATTGAGGTAAGGCACTAAAGCCGTTATGAGCGATCTAATTTTTATTACAGGTGCTACAGGCAACGTAGGAGCGGAAATTGTCCGCCAACTGAGCGAAGGGGATCATCATGTCCGAGTTGCTCAAAGAAATCTCAAACCAAGCAGCAACTGGTCGCCATCATTGACGGTTGAGTATGTTAACTTCGATTTTCAACAACCACAGACTTTTGCTAAAGCTTTTCAAGGCGTTAAAAGAGTCTTTTTGATGCGTCCGCCTGCTCTTTCTCAAGTGAAAACCTATATGTACCCTGCTATTGATAGTGCGATCGCATCAGGTGTCGAACAGATTGTTTTTTTATCTGTGCTGGGAGCCGAGAGCAATCCGATTATTCCCCATGCCAAAGTAGAGAAGTATATTCAATCTGTTGGTATACCTTACACTTTTCTGCGTGCTAGTTTCTTTATGCAAAACTTGAGTACGACTCATCGCCAAGACATTCAAGAGCGTAACGAGATATTTTTACCCGCAGGAAAAGGGAAAACAAGTTTTATTGATGTGCGGGATATTGCAGCAGTTGCGGTCAAAGCTTTAACAGAATCGGGACATAGCGATCGCGCTTACAGTCTCACAGGTAGCGAGGCTCTAGACTACTACCAAGTAGCAGAAATATTTACAGAGGTACTTATTCAGCCTGTACTTTACAAAAATCCTTCAATTCTTAAGTTTGCAATCAGTATGTACAAACGCGGTTTAGAACCCCAATTTATTGCCGTTATGATTGGCATCTACACAACGGCAAAATTGGGATTAGCAGGGAAGTTAACTACCGATACTCAAGAGATTTTGCAAAGAGCGCCGATTAGTATGCGACAGTTTGTAGAAGATTATCGAGATTGTTGGGGGGTAAAACCTACTTCATGACTACAGGTTTTGCGCCCGGAATAGTGACATCTATCGGAGTTACTTTTGCCAGCCCGTCTAAGGGCGGTTGAATTGCTGTAGTATTGCCTACAACCAACGTGACCAGATTTTCGGGCTTGAGATAGGTTTTCGCTACTCTTTGGACATCCGCCGCCGTTGTTGCTTCTACACCGCGCTGATAGCGAAAGATAAAATCTGCCGGGTAGCCGTAATATTCGTAACGCATCAGTCGAGACAATGTTTGGGCTGGATCTTCAAAATTAAAGACAAAAGAGTTTAATTTTGTTTCCTTAGCATAAGCAAGTTCTGCTGGGGTGACAAGTTTAGCCTTTAAGCTTTCAATCTCCTCGCCAATTGCTTTAATAAAAGGTACGGTAGCATCAGAGCGAGTTTGTCCGCCAGCGAGGAAAGTTCCTGGATAATCGTAATTGGGACTCCAGACACCGTAAACACTATAAGCAAGTCCTTTGCGCGATCGCACGGAATTAAATAATCGTCCGCCAAAACCATTTAATACCCCACTTAGCACATCTAACGCCGCATAATCTGGGCTATCTAGCTTTCCGCCTAAGTGACCAATTTGCACGTAGCTTTGGGTAAGTTGCGGCTGATTGACAACAAAAACACCGCCCGTTTTTGCCTGGGAAACAGTGGGTAAAGTGGGTTTAACTAGCTTGGGGTTAGCTTTCCAATCGCCTAAGTTTTTTTGAATTAGCGATCGCATTTGAGCGGAGTTAAAGTCGCCCACAATCCCCAAAATCATATTATTGGGGTGAAAATACTTTTGATAAAACCCGATTAAATCCTCACGGGAAATATTATCGATAGTTGCATACTCTACTGTACGCGCATAAGGACTAGCATCGCCATACAGCAGCTTTTGAAACTCTCGCTCTGCTATACCTTCGGGATTATCATTGCGCCTAGCAATCCCGCCGCGCACCTGAGTTTTGGCTAATTCTAGCTGTTGTGCGTCAAAAACCGGGGTTTTTAATACCTCGCTAAATAACTCAAATACTGTGGGCAAATCTTCACTTAAAGCACTAAAACTCGCACTACCAGAAGTTGTACTAATGCCCGTTTCTACACTAGCCGCCCTTTGTTCGAGTAGCTGATTGAGTTGGTCGGGGGAATGCTTTGTAGTACCACCAGTACGCATTACTGTACCTGTAAGCCCTGCTAGACCTATTTTATCAGCGCTTTCAAAGCGATCGCCTGTGCGAATTAGCGCCGTACCGCCTATTAAAGGCAATTCCCGATCTTCTAACAAGTACACAACCATGCCATTATCTAGTACAAATCGCTCGTACTTGGGCAACTTTATTTCGGGTATTGGGGCAAACTTCAACTCGTCGTAATGTTGGGCTGTGGCTGCCATACTAGGCAAACCTAGCAATACAACAAGTAGCATGGAGACGAAGGCGATCGCCAATTTAATAGATAATTTCATATTTTCCTTTAATTCTCTTTTGGCAACAAACGCCCAATTGTGCGATTTTCTGGCTTAAAAGTAGCTACAGCGACTCTCTGCACATCCGCCGCCGTTACTGCGTTCAAACGCTCTAATTCTTTAAACAAATTGCGCCAAGAACCAGTTTTTACTTCGTATTCCATCAACAACTGAGCCATGCCAGAATTAGAATCAAGACTTCGCAATAATCCTGCTTTTGCTTGGGTTTTGACCCGATCTAACTCTATAGCTGATACTGGCTCTGTTTTCAACTTTTCAATTTCTGCTCTTAATCCTGTCGCTACTTGCTCGACAGTCCGATTAGGCGCAGTTAAGGCATAAAACAGCATCAAATTTGGGTATTTGTCCCCAGGAAAACCGCTAAATCCTTGAGCGCTGAGGGCTAATTGCTGCTTTTCTACTAAAGAGCTATATAGCCTGGAAGTCCTCCCGTCACTTAGCAAACTGCCAATCAGTCCATAAATTACATTGTCTGGGCTAGTAATGGCTGGGCGGTGGTAAGCTTCTAAATACCAAGGCTGGGAAGGCAACTTTAATTCAACTTCTCTAACTTCTGTTTGTTTGGGTTCTACAACTTTGAGCAG
>CAJQOK010000375.1 GCA_905479905.1 uncultured Aliterella sp. | reverse complement strand
GAGAAGATGTACCAACAGAAAAACATTGCAATCACAACAATGCAGTTAGTCAAACAACGCCCGTAAATGCTTACCCCACCGGACAAAGTATTTATGGCTGTTACGATATGCTGGGCAATGTCTGGGAATGGACATCAACAGTATTTGAAGGTTATGAAGGTTTTGCTGGCTATCCTTATCCTGGCTATTCTCAGGTGTATTTTGATGGCGAGCATTGGGTGCTAAAAGGTGGTAGTTGGGCAACTCGTCCTTGGGCGCTGCGTTCGAGTTTTCGCAACTGGTATCATCCCGGCGTTAGACAAATTTTAGCAGGGTTTCGTTGTGCCAGTGACAAAGAGTAATTGCGATCGCATTACTTATAGTTTTATATTCCATTCCCTAACAGTTTGTTTCCTAAGTAGGAGGAACAATGTCAATGTCTAATACCGCAAGCGGTAATACTTCCCCAAATCTAGAAAATCGCTTGCAAATCGAGCAGTTATTAAATGCTGCAACTCTATCTGCTTCAGCGCTTACAGAAAAAAGCGATGTGATTTCAGGATTAACTCAAAAACCTAAATCTGTTCAAGCTCGTTACTTTTATGATGATGATGGTTCGCAACTATTCGAGCAAATTTGTGACTTGCCTGAATACTATCTTACGCGCACGGAAACAGCTATTTTACAAGAATGTGTAAAATCTATTGCTCAAATTACCGGGGCTTGCGAATTAGTAGAATTAGGTAGCGGTAGCTCAACTAAAACTCGCATTTTGCTAGATGCTTACAATCAATTAAACTTGCCCTTACACTATGTTTCAATTGATGTCAGTGCAGGTATCTTAGAAAGCAGTGCCAAAGCACTCTTAGCTAATTACCCTTCTTTACAAGTTCATGCTCTTGTTAGCACCTACGAACTAGCTTTAAAACAATTAAAACCCGCTTCGTTACCTAATCGATTAATTTGCTTTATTGGTAGTTCTTTAGGCAATCTCAACCCCCAAGAATGTCAAGTATTTTTCTCGCAAATTACGAAAGCTCTACAAAGGGGCGAATACTTTTTATTAGGTATAGATTTACACAAATCTAAAAATATATTAGAACCTGCTTATAACGACAGTCAAGGAGTTACCGCAGCTTTTAATCTCAATATGCTCAATCACTTAAATCAACGCTTTGATGGCAACTTCGATTTAACCCAATTTGAACACTTAGCTTTTTACAATGAAACTCAGCGCCAGATTGAAATGTACTTACGAAGTTTGCGCGCTCAAACGGTGACATTAAACGCTTTAGACTTGACAATTGAAATAGCATCTGATGAAACCATCCTTACCGAAATATCCCGCAAATTTGACTTAAATAGTATTCAGCAAGAATTGCGATCGCACGGGTTAAAACCAATGCAAGTATGGACAGATGCTAATCAACATTTTGGCGTACTACTTTGTCGATTGCTCAACTAGCTCGTTATTAAATTCGTTGACTGGACGCAACTTCAATTCTTTAGATTCCTCACGCGGTAGCAGGTTAAATACTTGGCGCAACTTATCATCGACCTGTTCGTAGGGTACTTGTCCTTGCCGATCAAATACTACCTTACCCGACTTATCTAATATCACCACTTGAGGCACGATATCTTTGTAATAGTAACCTGCCTCTGTAGGCTTATAGCTGCTTTGTACGGGAATTGCATCCACATTTACAGGGATGATATCGGCGACTCGCCCGTAAAAAGCTTGCATATTAGAAACAGTGATCGCATACAGCTTACAATCGCTACTGTCATCAACATAATAAACTAATATTGTCGGTCTTGCTCCGGCTATAGACTCCGCTAAGGTGACTTTAGAAGGCACTAAGGAGCCATTACCCGCATACAACACAAATATATTACCTTCAAAGCGATCTGTATTGATCTCTGCGTTGGCTGTTGGCGTTCCTAGTAATAATAAGCACATCATTAACATCAGAGCGAAAGTTAGATATTGCTTAAGAAAAGTCAATTTTATTTTGAGAAAATTCATCAAAAAATCAGCCTATTTAGTAAAATTTGATGCAATTAGTAGCAGTAACCTTTTACATAAATGCAATTTATATTCTACACCTCTAGCTAATCCAAAATCGACTTTCATAACTTATATATTTCCCCTAGGGGGATTTAATACTTTTAGTGATAGTCTATAATTAACCATTTGTATAATTAATTATTCGGCTTTAGCTAGAGTTATTTATTATTAATAAACTGCTATAATAAGCAACATATTAGGTAATGTCGGCGGGGAAAATTACGCAGTATTGTCTGACAAGCGGTTTCAATATAGCTAAAGATTGTAAACTTGTAGTATGTTTGACTCAAAAACAATATAAACGCAGAGAATAAAATAAGTAATTACTGCGGTGTAGGAAAGAGAGTAAGAGATGTAATCATTTTTTATTACGCTCCGATTAAATTTTTTTAATACAAAAAACAAGTTTAAATACTTAAGTAGGCAAGACCTAAACTATGAGTGATTTGCGATCGCGGCAATACTTTCAGCAAGAAATTAATCAACCAGACGAGCAAATCGATTTAGCACTATCTGCACTATATATTGCTCAAGAAGAATATCCCCACCTGGATGTAATTAAGCATTTTAATACTTTAGATACTATGGCATTGGAAGTAATAGAACGCTTACCAACGCAGAATTATCCTCTAAAAATTATTCAAACTATTAACAGTTACTTGTACGATGAGTTGGGTTTTAAGGGTAATGTTGCCGACTATTACGATCCGCGTAATAGTTTTTTAAACGATGCCCTCGACCGACGACTAGGAATTCCAATTACTCTATCGCTAATCTACTTAGAAATCGCCAAACGAATTAAATTTCCTATGGTAGGTGTAGGGATGCCGGGACATTTTATAATTCGTCCCCAAATTGCCGAAATGGATGTATTTGTCGATCCTTTTAATCGCGGAGAAGTGCTGTTTTTTAACGATTGTCAAGAACGTATAACAAAGCTTTACGGTGAACCCGTAACTATGCAACCTGAATTTTTAGCCCCTTTAACAAATCGGCAGTTTTTAGCCCGACTGTTAAGCAACTTAAAACTAATTTATCTCAATAATCAAAAATTAGAAAAAGCTTTAGCTGCCGTCGAGCGCATTTTGATGTTATTTCCTAATGCTATTGTAGAAGTACGCGATCGCGGTTTAATCTATTATCAAATTGGTCGTTGGGTAGCCGCAGTCAAAGATTTTGAAACTTATTTGCAAGAAGTTCCTAATGCTCAAGATGCTCCGGTAATTCGCCGCTTATTAAAGCAGTTAGATAGCAATAGTTGATTATCTATTTTCTCTTGAAGCATAACGCAGTGTTCAAAAGATAGAGAACTTTAAGTTCTCTATCCTTACAATACAATTATTTGCTATTTAGCACCCATTTCAACTACTAAACTCCGCATAAAATTAATGCGTTGTTCAAAGTCGAGTTGTTTGATTTGATTAACAAACTCATCAGTATTTGAAGGCAATTGATAGTCTGAAGGTACTTGAATAATTACGCCTTCCTCCATACCTTGAGCTAAACGCAACCATACATCTAATCTACCGCTAGAACTTAGGGCAGTGTAGCTGTGGCTAATATCAGACGCTGTGCCGCTAGCAATGTCTCGCTGCGCCTGCAATTGTTGGTCTTGAGGCATGGCTTTAATGCGATCATAAAACGCTCCAGCACTATCTTGAGCCGAGGCAGAGTTGCCAGGATTTAGTTTATCTTTGAGATCGAGATAACCAAACCAAAGAATGGCTAATTGAGTATCAGTGTCAAAGCTCTTGAACGTTTCTAAAGATTGCTTTGTGTTATCGTCGGTAGCAAAGGTCATAGCTAAAAATATCTGAATGTTTGTATTGAGAGTCAACGACTTAGGTTAATCAACCCACCTAACTAAATTAACCCTGCAAAAGATAGATGTATAAGTCGTATCTAAAGATAGATGTAGAAAAAATGGCGTTGCTGAATGGGTAATTGGTAATTGGTAATGGGTAATGGGTAATTTCAATGAACAATTCCTAATAGGGTAGGAATGGGGAGGAGACAGGATTGCAAAAAGAAAAAATCATCACACTTTCAGCAACACCGAAAAAATTAGTTAATTTTAAAACCTGCGTATGCAAGAAATAGCTAACTGACAAGCAAAGCCGCGCCGCGACTAGAGATAATTGTTCCAACAATGTTAAGGGTATAAAAGCTATCAAAAAATATCGTAATTCCAACAATACAACCCTAGTTGTTGATAACTATTAACAAGTAGACGCGGATTTCCGCGTCTCTTTTTTTACTGTCCCCAAATACGCTGCATAATACTTTGTGGCGAAATATCAGCTATTTTTCCTGTTGGCGAAGTCACTACAATAAAGACTTCGCTTTGTAACGTTTGTGATGTTTCAACTAAAGCAACGGTATAAGTTTGGACTGCTAAAGCTAGATACATTGGCGCACTGTCGGTACATATTAGCAAATTTGCCGATGCGATCGCTGCCGCTAACTTGCCCACATCTGTAGGAAACATGACTTTGAGATTAGGGAAAAATGTCAACATTGACTTGACAAAAAGCTCGTTATTTGCATCTTTTATGACTACTACAGGTATATTTGGTTGTTTTTCCTGCAAAGATTTGACAATTTGCTGCCAAAAAGTAACAGGATAAGTTGAATCAACATCAGGAGATTGACTATCGTAAACAGCCACGTAACCGCTTTCGTTAATGCCTAAACGTTGTTGTTCTTTTTCAGACCAGGTAATGTCCGAGGAAGGTACATTGATATTTAGTGGGGAAACTGGGGAATTTTTACCCAACCCTTGTAGCAAATCGTGATACCTAGCGGCAGGTTGTTGTTGTGATTTTAGTAAAACGGTGTCAGTCAAAAAGAATGAACCGTTGCCTTTGTAGCCCACACGAGTAGGAATACCCGTAAGCCATAATAATAGATTTAACAAAAACTGAGATTGGGGAGAGATAGCAATGTCGTATTCGCGATCGCGCAGCAAACCGATTAAATTGCCCCAGTCAGCCAGACTATTACGATCTTTAAAATCAAAGGCGATCGCGTCAGTGACAGACTTACATACTCGATAGGCAGCTTTGGAACTTGGTTCGACTACCACATCTATTTGCGCGTCGGGATAAACTCTTTTTAAATTGTCCAGGGTAGGAAAAAATAAAATTTGATCGCCAATTTTGCCAGGAACTAAGGCTACTATTCGCATAATATTTCTTTATTATTACTCGCTCCTTATTCTAGGAGAACTGCTACTTATTTGAAACAATAATTAATTGTCAGCAGTTTCCCGGGCGCGATCGCGCTAGGGGAGTTATTTCTAAAAACCAAAGCAGAATGCACTTATTAATTCCCGCCGCCGGAATGGGGCGTAGAATGGGCAGTGAGCGCAACAAGTTACTTTTAACCTTGCGCTCAAAACCTCTACTTACTTGGACAATAATCGCCGCCCAAGCGTCTCAGAGCATCCATTGGATCGGCATCATTGCCCAACCCAACGATGAGGAATTTATTAAAGAAATTTTAGCAGAGCTATCAGTAACTAAGGAGGTAGAGATCGTCTACGGTGGCGCTACCCGTCAAGAATCGGTTTATAACGGCTTGCAGGCGCTACCAGCTACCGCAGAAAGAGTATTAATTCACGATGGGGCGAGATGTTTGGCTACACCCGAATTAATAGATCGGTGTGCTAGAGCGATCGCCCATTGTCAAGGATTAGTTGCGGCGGTAACAGTCAAAGACACAATCAAAGTTGTAGATGAAAATAGATTAATTCAAAGTACCCCCGACAGGCGGCAACTATGGGCGGCGCAAACTCCCCAAGCTTTTGATGTTAAATTGCTGAAACAATGCCACGACTTTGGGTTGTCTCAAGGCTGGGAAGTTACAGACGATGCGGCTTTATTTGAAAGGTGCGGATTGCCAGTACAAATAGTTGAAGGGGAAGAAACAAACCTCAAAATTACTACTCCCGTAGATTTGCAAGTAGCTGAATTTATCCTTGCTCAACGTTATAAAGGGTAATGGGTAATAGGTAATGGGTAATGGGTAATGGATAATAGGTAATGGGTAATGGGTAATGGGTAATGGGTAATGGGTAATGGGTAATGGATAATAGGTAATGGATAATTCCAATGACCAATGACCAATGACCAATTCCCAATTCCCAATTATCTATTCTGATGAATTTCTCAAACACA
>CAJQOK010000374.1 GCA_905479905.1 uncultured Aliterella sp. | reverse complement strand
CATCGGTGAGTTTTGGCAGCTTTCTAGTTTTCCGCAAACTCGAACAAAATGTCAAAGGGTTTAAGACCGCAGAAGCTAAACTCGCTCTTAGTCTAGGCTTACCAAAAGAACTAGGCGGAGCGATGGCTGTCGGGCGTTATGAAGACGGTACACCGCTAGTTTTGCAACCCGGTGATGGTGGTTGGGCAGAATCGACTAAGCCTACTATTCCTAATGATTTCAACTATAGCAGCGATCCTGATGCGCTTAAATGTCCTTTCCATGCCCATATCCGCAAAAGCAATCCCCGATTAGAATCGGTAGGCTCTTTTGCCGAAAGTAACGAAGTAGAACTAGGACATCGGATTGCTCGTCGGGGAATTACCTACGGTGGCCCCTTGAGTACCTCTGCTGACCTTGACGAGCTACCAACTGGCGGTGTGGGACTACTGTTTATGTGTTACCAGTCCGATATCTGGGAACAGTTTGAATTTATCCAACGTTTTTGGTGCAACAATCCTAATTTCCTCGAACCAGGAAGAACCAATACGCCAGCTAATCCCAACTACGATATCACTGGTCTTGATGCCGTCATAGGACAAAAGCAGGGCGACAAGTTCGATCCAGTAATTGGTAAAGCACCAGAACCGCCCCAGAACTGGCCCACACAATGGGGCAAACCAACTATAAAGCCAACCATTGAACCAGAAAATCAGTTTGGTCAATTTGTGACTCTCAAAGGTGGTGAATACTTCTTTTCCCCTTCAATTACATTTTTGAAAAACTTACCAAAGTTGACTTTTGCAGAACCGTCAGAACCAGCAAGCTGAAGCATCAGCAAATCCCTACTCCCCATTGGAAAATCTTACTTATAGCAATTTGCGCCCAAAAGACGAGTTAAAAGTTTTGTGATTAGTACCTCATAGCTGCAATTTTGCTTAAAGAGGATAGCGTGGGAGCTATTTTCCCCCCTTAACAAGGGAGGATCTCGCTTATCATCTCGGATGATATTGGTTTAGCCCAAGGCAATGACCAAAACAGAAGGCTTTTTGTTGCTCCAAATGTCTTGGTGCTTAATTTAGTTACTCAAGATGCGGTAGTTCGTGGAGTGAGGGTTGCCGTTACAGATCCCGTTGGACAAGGAGAAGTAGTGTGGAATAACCCTTTGCCTGTATCTAAGCAAGGTATGGTAGTTTTGGCGGCTAACTGCATAAATTCAACTCGTTTAGCTCGCAATTCCTTTTCCCGTCCGGCGATTCTTACCCCACGCATGGGAGCAAATCTCATTATTCACATTCGTGGTAACAACCTCTGGCAAGTTCGTAGAACAGTTCTTGAGGCTATCGACTCCAAATTAGTCAATCAAATATTTGAGCAAGCAGCATTACAAATTGAAGGAACAGCCGTTGATTTAGGTGGTGGCGATCGCACTACTGGGCGTTTTCACTTCCAATTTTACGCCGCCCCTAATGCTGGCGCTAATGCGGAAGAATATCTTTATCAAATGATGCCCGATCGCGATGACCTAATTGAGACGATTGAAAAACTTAGAGGGGTAACCGACGATCAGGAATGGGTTATGGGGATTCGTACTTGTGGAGAAGATTTTGGCGATCGCAATGTCCCTGTAGAATTTTGTCTAACCAAGATACTGCCTTAATAGTTGCTTTAAATGGGGTTGAAGTTTCTAACACTAACATTGCTCTGCAAACTAAAGGATATTTAGCAATTCAATGTCACACCCAAATCGTTCAATTCTGTAATATTCGGATTAAAAAACTACCCTAAAAATCAAAATTACTAACTTATGGTTACAACTGCGATTGGAAAAACAACACCACCCGCCCTAATACTCTTTTCCAAAGTTCTCGCTTGCGCCAGCTATTGACATTTATTTCCTTGCACCGCGAAAACCCGGTAATAAATAGGTTTTCGATATGTTTGACTAATTCTGGCTGGGCGGTAGAAATATCAAGTTCATCATTATGAAAAAAGCTGCGCGGATCAAAATTTGCGCTTCCTGTACTAATCCAACAATCATCAAGTAGCAATGCTTTGGCGTGCATCATACTAGGTTGATACTCATTGATTTCAATTCCGGCGGCTAATAAATCGCCGTATAATTCGCAAGAAGCGTAATAAACAAACTTTTTGTCACACTGAGAGCCATTAGTTAAGATGCGAACTTCTACCCCCTTTTTCTTGGCAATAATTAAAGCTGCTCTTAAATTGCTATCAGGTAAAAAGTAAGGGCTAGAAATCCAGATTCTTTTTTTGGCGGCGTGAATACTGGTCAAAAATAAAGCTTTTACCGACGAAGATCGATAGGATGGATCGTCTCCCGCCGTTACCATAATTGCCGGATCTCCTATCGGTTGGGGGTTAAATACTTGAACGTTTAGATCCGCCGTACCATGAACATACGTCCAATGCTGCATAAACATACCTTGCAAGGCGGCGACAATTTCCCCGGTAAAGCTCATTTCAAAATCGTACCAAGCCCCGGTATCTTTAATGTCATCTACTCCATCCCAAAAATCTGAAATTCCAGCGCCGCCAATTAAAGCTTTGTTGTTATCAATTACTAGCAACTTCCAGTGAGTGCGAGCGAAGTAATCAATCGGGGCTTTCCAATTAAACTTATTGAAAAATCGGATATCTACGCCACAAGCTTTTAATCTTTTCCAGTAACGTTTTGATAGCTTTTTTGAGCCGTGATGGTCGATAATCATTAGCACTTCTATTCCCGCAGAGGCGCGATCGCATATCGCATCAGCAAACTCTGTCGCCCGTCGCCCTGGAGTCATAAAAAATGTTTCAAAGTGGATGCTATGCTTGGCTGACTTAATCGCGGCAATTCTTGCTGGATATATATTCTCAGCTTCAACCCAATGCTCTATATATTTTCCTGTAGTAAATACAGAGTTTGATAAGGTTGCCAATGCTAAACCAAATCGAGGCTCGTCAGGACTAGGAACATTGATTAATTTGTATTCAATGCGATCGCGAAAAGTTCCCCGAAAGTACAAAACAAATACGATTACAGCAATAGCGGCGAGGATAACCCCGCCGCTCCACAGAACTATTGAAATATCGAGCATAGCTATACCTCTATATTTTAGAATAGAGGCTTTTGCCAATCCAAAGCCCGATAGCTACGCTTTAGAGTGCTTTACTGATAAAAGCTACGCGATCGTCAGCACTTAATGACTGGAGAGATTGCAAAAATTCAGTAACTTCTGATGAAGGCTTAATATCACTTACACTACTCTCTAGTTTTTGACCCATTTGATACCAAAAGGCAATTTTATCGTCTTTACCTAACGAACTATATTCATCTATTGGTATTGTCTGGTTGTTTCCGGTTACAAGTTCAGCTAGTGCTTTACTAGGATTTGGATCTAAAGCAACTTCATCGCCATCTTGTCTTTGAGCATCTAACATATCGCGCAAAGCTTGGGTTTGCAATTCGGGCGATAACTCCCCAACTTTACTTACTATTGCGCTTGCTTTTGCTGAATTGTCAACAGCATTTGCAGGTATTTGTCCGGCGATATGTTTGTACATTAGCGCTAAGGCTGCTAGGCGGTCTTCTATTTTCAAACTACGAAATGCGGTTACAGATTGCTTAATAGCGTCGGGTTGAGCAGAGGTCATAATTAATACTTAGAAGTTAACAACTTTGGGCAAATGTTAAGCTAAAAGGTTTGTTTCAGCCTAACAACTCAATTACTAATGGCTAAAAATTAGCTTTAGTTAAATATCTGCGCCGGGCTTTGCTTCCGCACCCATTGGGCCGACATAATCGCGGAACATAGTAATTTGCTTTTGAAATTCCATCTCTTTAATCTTGCCAAATAATTCTTCAGCTTGAGCAGAGATTTTGTAATCTGAAGGCATAGGGATAATTTCACCGCTATCCATACCTTGCGATAAACGATACCAAAATAGTAGTTTAGTAGTTTCGCTCATCGAGCCATACATCCGAGTATATTCATTATCCGCGTTATTAATTAAGTCGCGTTGTAGCTGCAATTGCTCTTCGTGAGACTTTTCTTTTACTTGATTAAACAATCCTTCGGCGATATCTGTTCCGGCGGTACTAGCCCCTGGCGCAGCCGGAGTAATTGATTTACCCATTTCTTTATATATAAAGTAGAACAAAGCTAGTTGGTCGTCTACTTCCAAGCTTTGAAATGATTGTACAGCTTGCTTAATCTCTGGATCGTTAGTTTCAGTAAATGTCATAGCAACCTCTGCTTAATTGAATAACAACAGCGCTCTTTCAAATCAATTGAAATCTTTATACTGTGTTTAATTTGATACCTAAAAAATGTCTAAAATGACAACTTTTTTATCAAGGTTAACAAAGGCATAAATAACAATTAAACCCACTATAGATAGAGGTGTATAACCTAACTAAAGATAGAGGTAACTAAGAATTTTTTGATCAGAAGCCAAATAAATAATTTGAGTTTTAATTGCTCCTTTTTTGGCATACAGCAAAGCAAATTATCCTGAAAACTTCTAATTTCTTTACGAACACTGGACATTGCTTTACTTCTAGAGCATATTGTATGCGTCCCCCTAAAGAAGTAAATCAATTTGTGAAAACTGAGATTCGTTACAAACCAGCTTTTGCTACAATTTTTCTGACTCTGAACCCTGGTGAAACAATTACGGCGGAAGCTGGGGCTATGACTAGCATGGATTCGCATCGATAGTTGCGAACAGAGTTTTCGGGTGGGCTGATACCGGGACTATTAAAAAAGTTTTTTGGTGGCGAGTCTTTGTTTGTAAATGTTTTTACCAATCAAACTCAAGCTCCACTGAAATTAACTTTAACTCAATCTACCATTGGTGATATTGACAGAATTGATCTAAACAATAATGAAATTTGCTTTCAACCTGGGGCTTATATTGCTCATACTCCAGGCATAAAGATGGCAGTACAATGGGCGGGATTTGCTAGTTTTTTGGCGGGAGAAGGGCTTTTTAAACTGAGACTAAGTGGCAAAGGTAGAGTGTTTTTTGGGGCTTATGGTGGGATTACTAAAAAACGCATAAGTAGCGAGTTTATCGTTGATAGTGGTCATTTGGTCGCCTACGAACCACAAATTAAAATGAGGATCAAACTTGCGGGTGGTTTTTTCGGTTCGGTAACTTCGGGCGAAGGAATAGTAAATAAGCTGTCTGGACAAGGTGAAATATATTTACAATCTCGTAGCGTTGATGGGCTAGTTAGATATTTACGTCCTAAACTTCGCTGGTAAAAATTAAGAACTTAAAGATTGTTAGTAAATTACTGAATTTAAGCAGATGAATATAGAAATTTTACATCAACCAGATAGCGCGATCGCCCGTGTAACTCTCGAATCTGGTGAAGAATTAGTTGCTGAAGCTGGGTGCATGATTGCCATGAGCGGTTATATCAATGCTAGTACCACGCTTAGACAAGGTAAAGGGGGCGGAATTTTAGGCGGACTCAAGCGCCTAGTAGCTGGAGAATCGCTATTTTTGAGCGTGTTTCGTTCTCCAAAGTCTGGCGGCGAGGTGTTTCTTGCACCTAAATTTATGTGCGATATTTTACTTTACCAAGTAACAGCAATTGGCTTAGTTGTGCAATCAACTTCTTACCTAGCCAGTGAAAACAATGTTGATATCGAATTAGGTTTTCAAGGCTTAAAATCTATATTTTCTGGAGAGTCAGTTTTTTGGCTCAATGTTACAGGTAATGGTGGCGTTATTTTAAGTTCTTTCGGCGCAATTTATGAAATAGATGTAGATGGCGAATATATTGTCGATACCGGACACATTGTTGCTTTTGAAAAAAGTTTGAATTTTGAAATTACTAAACCTGGATCTAGTTGGCTGGGCGCTTTTTTAGGCGGCGAAGGCTTAGTTTGTAGGTTTAAAGGACAGGGTAAAATCTATTGTCAAAGTCATAATGCTGGGGCTTTTGGTAGCGTTGTCGGTTCAAAATTACCAGCTAGATAAACCGAAGTTATTTAATATTAGGAGTTAAATAAATGCCTGTTAAAAATAATGAGATTGCTTACGAAATTACTCACGCTCCCGCCTATGCTTCTTTGCGTTTGTGCTTGCAACCTAATCAAACCGTATTTGTAGAATCGGGGGGAATGGCAGCAATGGACTCTTGCATAAATATGAAATCTAAGGTGCAAGGGGGCTTGATGAAGGGGTTGGGGCGAATGTTGGGGGGTGAATCGTTATTTTTAAGCGAATTTACAGCCGTTAGCACGGGAGATTTGTATATTTCTCCAGGAGTACCAGGAGATATTCAGCATTACTATCTCAACGGTACAACGGGTTTGATGATTCAATCTTCGGGGTTTGTGGCTTCTAGCACTACCGTAGAAATTGATAGTAAGTTTCAAGGTTTTAAAGGTTTTTTTAGCGGAGAAGCTTTGTTTTTAATTAAAACTACCGGACGAGGTGATATTTGGTTTAGTTCTTATGGGGCAATTGTCGAAATTCCGATTGCTGGCGATTATATAGTCGATACAGGTTATATTGTGGCTTTTGAAGATACTTTAAACTACAGCGTTGAAATGTTAGGTGGGTTGTCTTTTAAAGGATTGAGAACAGGAATATTAGGCGGTGAAGGGTTAGTTTGTCGTTTTAGGGGAAATGGGCGTTTGTGGGTGCAATCGCGTAAACTATCAACTTTAATTAATTTCTTAAATCCTTTCCGTCCTACTAAAGATTAGAAAATTGTATTTAACTAATGTCATCAACAAATTATAAAAGTCGCAACCAGCCCCCCAATAATCGGCAATTATTAATTCTATTGGGCATTTTTGCCGGGTTTACTATAGGTATTATTTGGTTAATTGGTTGGATTGCAAGTAGCATAGTTTGGCTAATTCCCCCCAGCCTAGAACAACAACTAGGATTGGTAATAGTTCCCATCTTTGAGAGCCAAGCAAAGCCCTCCGCCGCCCAAAATACCCTAAATGAACTGTTAGATCGATTAGAAGCTCAGTTGCCCCCGCAGCAGCGCCAAAATAGAGATTATAAGGTGTTGTATATTCCCGAAGATACCGTTAATGCTTTGGCAATACCAGGCGATCGCATTATTATCTATGCTGGGTTAGTAAAACGAGCCCAATCAGAAAATGAACTAATGATGGTATTGGGGCATGAATTAGGACACTTTGCCAATAGAGATCATTTACGTAGTTTAGGACGGGCAGTGGTGGTACAAATTGCGATCGCTTATTTTGTCGGCGATATTGGTACGATTGGCTCTATAGCCGTCTCTGGCGTAGAAAGTTTAAGCAATGCTCAATTTTCCCAATCTCAAGAAAGCCAAGCTGATGAAGTTGGTTTAACCTTACTACAGCAAGCTTACGGTCATGTCGCTGGCGCAACAGATTTTTTTGCGAGAATGAGTAAACAAGCATTAGATATAGACTTTTTAGCTACCCATCCCGCACCAGCTAGACGAGTTAAAGAAATCCAGCAATTAATTAAACAGCGCAACTATAAAGTAGACCAAAAGCTACCTTTACCGCCCACCTTGCCATAAATGCCGATTTTACGGCTCTTTTGGTTGTGTTACAAAAATGTGAAGACAGAAAATTTGGCGTTGTAGGGGTTTGAATTATGCCACCGCGCCAAAGATTTGATTGATTTTGGCGCTGACTATCTTCGCTCGTAAGTCTGCGGAATATACCTTGATTGCTATCCTATTTATTTGATGCTTTAGTGTACCTATGGTGCGATCGCATGCTGTAAGATGTTGAAGTCTTCAGGACTCAGAACATCTTGTAGGTAGGGCATTTGATTGAGTAATGTAATTTCTTTTTTACATAACTGTTGCA
>CAJQOK010000373.1 GCA_905479905.1 uncultured Aliterella sp. | reverse complement strand
AAAGAAGGCGTGAGGGAAATACCGCGCTCAATTCCTTGCACCCAATTGTCTACTACCCTGATAAAAGGGGCAATGCGTCCATCGGTGTAAGTTTGCTCAATAGCTAGACGCTGGGGAATTTCTAGTTCTGTTAGAGGTTTTCCAGCTTCGCTTGCCCACAAATGAAAATCATGGACGTAATCTTTTTGATTATTGCTGCCTAATACTAAAGTACCGCGATCGCCATATATTTCTACCCAATGCCCTCTTCCTTGATAAGTACAAGCGCTAATAGTTACTTGGCAAGGCGTACCATTAGCAAGGAGTAGCATTAGCATACAGCTATCGTCAGCATCCACTGGTTGCATTTTTCCACTGCGATCGGGGCGCAAACTTACGGCGGTACTTAAATGAGCGCACAACCTCTCCACGTCGCCAAACAGCCAGCTAATATAATCAAAAGTGTGGGAACCCAAAGCACCCAAAGCACCCCCACCTAAATCTTTACGGGCGTACCAATTCCAGGGCTTTGTAGCGTCGGCGCGGCTAGGCACTAACCAATCTATCTTAATTAAGCGTTGTTGCCCTACGTAGCTTGCTGCTAAGAGTTCAGCTAAATACTGCCAAGCTGGGACAAATCGAAATTCAAAATCCATTGTAGCAACAACATTTTGCTGTAAGGCGATATTGTACAATTCCCGTGCTTCTAAAGCTGATAATGCTGTCGGTTTTTCTAACAATAAATGCTTTCCGGCTTGCAACACATTTTTTGCCATCTCGTAATGCAAAAATGGCGGTGTAGAAATACTCACAGCCTGTACTTCTTTCAATGCCAAAACTTCCTCAATACTGGTACAAAAGTGAGGAATGTTGTAATTTTGAGCAATACTTTGAGCTTTGGCTGCGTCTTGGTTGTAAACTGCTACAACTTGAGTGTGTGGATGTGCTTGCAAGCCGGGAATATGGACTTTTTGCCCGAATCCTGTACCGATTACAGCTACATTAATTGGCGATCGCATAGATTGAATTTATAGTAATAACAATCTACATTTTGAACCCCTAACACCACAAAAATTCCAACTTTAACGCTGATTTCTGACGGCGGTAGATTGAATACTTTTAAATTGAGTGGTTGTCGGCTGATACTTCACTTCATAGATAGAAGAAGTTTTAGGCTCAATAGCCTCCAAATTAAACCTATAACCAACATTACGTACAGTTTGCACCAAACTTGGGGATCTTGAATCTATTTCAATCTTTTTGCGTAGAGACAAAACGTGAGTATCAATAGTGCGCGGGTTGTCAATTGCATCGGGCCAAGCTCGGCGGAGCAATTCCGAACGACTTAAGGCTTCCCCACTAGCTTGAGCTAATACATATAATAAGCTAAATTCTTGAGGAGTTAAATCTATAAATTCGCCTTGAAAGCGGACGCGACGCTGAATTAAATCAATTTGCAAAGCACCATAATCTAGATATACTGGCGCTACAGGAGTACGTTTGCGCCGCAACATTGCTTCGACTCTTGCCATAAACTCTTGCATTCCAAAGGGTTTAGTCAAGTAATCATCGGCTCCCGCTTGCAATCCTGTAACTATATCTATTTCAGTATTTCGTGCTGATAACATTAAAACTAATGGTTGTTGTTGCAACTGCAACCATCGGCAAAATTCGTTGCCGTCACCATCAGGCAAATCAGAATCTAGAATTACTAAAGTTGGTTGCCCAGTTAAAAATATTTCTCTACCTTGAGCTAGGTTAGCCGCTTGATACATTCGGTAGCCTACTTGTTGCAAGTGCCAACTCAAGAGACTTCGCAGATGGGGATTACCTTCAATAATTTCAATTGCAACCAGACCCACAGTTTGTATTCCTTTGCGCTTTCACTAATCAACATAACAAAGCTACTAACTAGGTTTTGTAACCATCGCTACTCCTAACTGATGAGGATTTGTAAAAGCCGATATCAGCAAAAATCCTGTGGGTAAAAATTGCTTAGTTACCCATAGTACGTGAGATTCGCGATCGCTCCCAATTAAATTAGCTGACTCCTCCCCTGTAATGAACTCTACGCCCTGACGGGTTTTGAAGTAAAATTTGCACCAAACCCGCTTACCTTAATCATTTACAAACGAGAGTGTATGACTACCGTAGCCGTTTATGTGGCGGTAACTAGCAGGCAATCCGCGATCGCTAAACAAAATTGTAATCTGGTGTAACGATTTTGGATTGAGCGACAAAAAATCCCAATGCATATTGGCATCGCGCAAATTTGTTTTTTGAAAACCTTCAACTAAACTATTTTAAACCGCTTACTCTAGTAGCTGTTAATGCAATATTACTCGTGTTAGCGCATTGCCAAGAGTTGTATTATGCTCAATTAGGCAAATTATCCGGGTCGATACCTTGAGATTGTAAATAGGCAATTATTCGTTCCTTTTGTTGACGTTCTTGTTCAATCTGTTCTACTGCCCACAGTAACAAGTTACCTGCTTCATCCCACCACCGCAACCAATAGCCTGTTCTGGCTTCTTTTGTACCTTGCCAAGTTCCTAAAAATAACTCCATCTCCTTAATCCAATGACGACCATTCTCATCTGGTTGCTTTAACTGGTAGCGTCCATTTTCGAGTTGATAAAATTCAAGCAAACCTCCATCCGGCTCAAAAATTATATAGATAGGAACTTGTAAAATTTGCTCGTAGAAAAACCATTTTCCTGGTGGGTAGGTTGGCTTTACTGAATATTCTCTATCCTCCATATCCGATAAAAATTCCATTACCACCGCCGGAACATCACCTTCCAAAGTTGGTGTGTAGCTGCGGCGGTTAGCTAAAATCTGATTTACACGAGCAATATAAACCCAGTCCGGGGCTTTAGCAATAAACTGTCCGTTAAGCGTTGCACAAAGACCAAAATTTGAAGCAACTAACATCTGAGGCTGAATAAAACCAATAATTTCTAGACTTTCGCGCAAAGCACCAGCCAAAAGCGGCTGACCTGTATTTTCCACTGGGTCATCCTCTAGGTGAAAATCCTTGGGTAATGCTTCCCAAGTGATTACAAGTTTAGTTGCAGATTTGGTTTCACTAATCTGGGCTGTCATACAATACTGCCTAATAGCCGATTTGTTTTTATTTTATCGCTCTTAGTTTGGGTGCTAAAGAAAATTTTGATTGCGGCAATGGGGCTAATCATTTAAGTCGTAGGCACTACTTGTCCTCCCTTAGCTACTTGGCAAAAATCCTTATCACCATAACAATAGGCATACTTAAGAAAAAATCAACAATAATTTTTTCAAAATTAACATAAAGTGCTATCCTCTACCCTTATGGTGTGTTGTGTGTGGAGTAAATAAATATGGTCGCGTCTCCCGTAGAAATCCAAAGTACGATTTCCCAAACATTAATTCGGGATTTTGATTTTTTTGCAGGGAATAAACCTAGCTTAGTTCTGCCTAAATCTCCCTTATTTGGTACTGATGGCATCCGGGGACGAGTGGGAGATATATTAGATGATTGTTTAGCATTGCACATAGGTTTTTGGGCTGGGCTAGTATTGCAACGCGCCGCCAAATCCGGTGTGGTAATTGTCGGACAAGATTCGCGCAACTCTAGCGATAGTCTGGCTGCTGCGGTAACAGCAGGTTTAACAGCTTCGGGCTTAGAGGTTTGGAACTTAGGCTTAGTCCCAACTCCCTGTGTTGCCTATCTTACGGGTATTAGCGATGCGATTGGCGGCGTGATGATCTCGGCAAGTCATAATCCCCCCGAAGATAACGGTATTAAGTTTTTTGGCGCTGGTGGGGCAAAGTTGACCGAAGCTTTGCAAGACCAAATTGAAGCAGGGATTCGGGGACAAGGTATATTACCCATTGATAAAGTAACTAAAGGGCAGCACTACGATCGCCCAGAATTGATTAGAGATTATTTAGAAAGTATCAAAAAACCATTTAGCATCAACCTTCAGGGAATGCGAATTGTTTTAGATTTGGCTTGGGGTGCGGCAGTAGGTATCGCCCCAACAGTATTTAAAGAAATGGGAGCCGACGTAATCTGCTTGCATGACAGAGCCGATGGAAATCGGATAAATGTTGATTGCGGCTCTACCCATCTAGCTCCGGTGCAAGCGGCAGTTTTACAACACAATGCTGACTTGGGTTTAGCCTTTGATGGCGATGCCGATCGCGTTTTAGCAGTAGATGATCGCGGTAATCCGATTAATGGCGATTATATCCTTTATCTTTGGGGTAAAAGCTTGCAAGCGGCGCAACAATTGCCCCAAAACCTAATTGTTTCTACCGTGATGGCTAACCTTGGCTTTGAACGAGCTTGGGAAAAAGCCGGGGGTAAATTACTTCGTACCAGTGTAGGCGATCGCTACGTCCAAGCCCAAATGCAAGCAACAGGGGCAATGCTAGGGGGCGAACAATCAGGACATATCCTTTGCCCCCATTACGGCGTTACGGGTGATGGCATCTCTACAGGCTTGCATTTAGCAGCTTTAGTCAAGCGCTCTGGCACAAGCCTATCTCACCTAGCGGCTCAAAGTTTTACTACCTACCCGCAGTTATTAGTTAATGTCCGGGTCGAAAATCAAGAGCTACGGAGGAATTGGAGCAATTGCCAAGTTTTGCAAAGCACCATTGCTAAAGCCGAAACAGCTATGGGAAACCAAGGGCGCATTTTAGTTCGAGCTTCTGGTACAGAACCTGTAATTCGAGTGATGGTAGAAGCTTTCGATGCAAAGTTAACTCAGCATTGGGCAGAGCAATTAGTCATCGCCGTACAAAAATATGCTGCCTGAATTAGCATTGAGGCACACAATACTTGTGTGCCTCACTAACATTAGCTTTTTGCTAGTTCTATAACTACTGGGCGTTAGATCACATCTATATCCAAGGTGTGCGATTCGTTTGCTAGAAACCAGTCCTACTAAGGATTAGGGGGATTAGCAGCAAGGTAATTTTAACCTTGACAACTAAATGACCATGTGGGTGAGAAACCCACCCCTCAGATGCTAGAGGTGACAGCATCACCCCTACGGTAGCGAAAGCGCCATCAATCCGTAAAGCGGGGAGAAAAAGAGTAAGAACTAGCAGCCTAAAGCTGGTTCCCTTCGAGCAAGGTACTCATGGGTAACGAAAGTGAAGATGTGTCGTAAATGCGTCGTGAGATATGACCCAGC
>CAJQOK010000372.1 GCA_905479905.1 uncultured Aliterella sp. | reverse complement strand
GATTTATTTAAAATTTCCCAAATTCGAAATCGCTCTGCAATTTACGATATTGTATTTCTTCTAGAAAATATTCACAATGAAGATTGTCTGGCAAACTTACAAAATGACTTAACAGTCTCTTTTCTAGTTAACGATTCTGGAATTGAAGGCAAAATAGAATACGATCGCTCTTTATTTAAAGATGAAGCGATCGCCACAATTATCAACCAATACTTAACAGTTGTTGAATCTGTTGTTGAAAACCTTAATGTGCCAGTTGCAGATATTGTTATTTACTCAGAAACCGAGCAAAAATTGCTAAAAGAGTTTAACAAAAATACTAAAACTTATCCAATTGATAAAACAATTCAAGATTTATTTGTAGAGCAGGTAGCAAAAACACCGAACGAGATTGCCGTAGTTTGTCTCCAAGATAAGTTAACTTATCTCGAACTCAATACCAAGGTAAATAAGTTAGCTGCATTATTACGCAAGCTTGGAGTTAAAAAAGGAGATTTTGTTGGAATTTTTCAAGCACGTAATTCTAAGTTTTTAATTTCTATCCTGGCTATTTTGAAAGCAGGTGGTGTTTATGTACCTCTCGACTGTACTTATCCTCCTGAAAGAATCAAGTATATGCTAACTAATAGCGAAGCTACAATTCTTTTAACTCAATCCTCGCTTTTAAGTATGTTTGCAGATGAGCTAGAAGGTTATCGCTATTTAAAACATATTATTTGCTCAGATACGAACGATTTAATCGAGCCAAAGATAGCAAATATAAATTTATACTCGCAACTAGATATTGAACAACTTGCTCCAGAAAATGTAGAACAGCTAAATAAAGGAAGCGATCGCGCTTATACGATCTATACTTCTGGTTCGACAGGATTGCCCAAAGGTGCGATCGTCAGACATGATGGTGCAATTAATCATATTTGCGCTCAGTTTGATGCTCTGGAGTTGCAAAAAGGATTCAGCTTTCTGCAAAGTGCGCCAGCTTCCTCAGATATTTCGGTTTGGCAATTTTTAGCTCCAATTTTATTTGGTGGTAAAACGGTTATAGCCGATAAGGAAACTGTTTGTAATCCAGAACAACTATTTAAGCTGATTAAACAAGAGCAGATAACTCTCGTCGAACTCGTTCCCGTTGTTCTTAGCAGCTTACTTGACTATATTTCCCAATTACCAACACAGGAAAGATTGTTAAGCGATCTTCAGTGCATGATAATCACAGGGGAATATGTTGCGGTAGAGCTAGTCAATCGGTGGCTGAGTCTGTATCCTGCAATTAAAGTTGCTAACGCTTATGGCCCAACAGAAGCTGCTGATGATATTACTCAATTTATTGCTACCAAACCTTTAAGTGCCAATCTGCGTACCGTTCCCATCGGTAAACCTTTAGCTAACTTAAATCTTTATATTCTCGACTCTCAGATGCAGTTACAGCCGATTGGAGTTCCTGGAGAAATCTGCGTATCGGGCATTGGTGTAGGGGATGGTTATTGGCAAAATCAAGAGAAAACTAACTTAAACTTCGTTCCTAATCCGTTTATCAGTCATAAACAGTCTTTATCAAGTAATCACCAAGATGTAATCTACAAAACGGGCGATTTGGGTAGGTGGTTGCCCGATGGCAATATTGAGTTTTTGGGACGGATCGACCATCAGGTAAAACTGCGTGGTTTCCGCATCGAATTAGGAGAAATTGAGGCTTTACTAACTCAGCATTCTTCTGTGCGATCGCCTGTGGTTGTAGTGAGAGAAGATATACCAGGGGACAAGCGTTTGATTGCTTATATCGTTCCGAATATTGCCGAGTCGCAGCAGGATAATATTGCTAGCGTGCCTACAACACTACGCAACTTCCTCAAAGAAAAGCTGCCAGAACATTCGATCCCTTCAGCTTTCGTACTACTAGAGGCTCTACCCTTAACTCCTAGTGGAAAAGTAGACAGGCGAGCCTTACCCGCACCAGACCCATCGCCCAGAAGCCATGAGCAGCCTAACATCGCTCCTCGCACCCCCGTAGAGGAAGTCATAGCTGGTGTTTGGACTCAAGTATTAAAAAGTAATCGTTTGAGTGTAAACGATAACTTCTTCGAGCAAGGAGGGCATTCATTATTAGCAACTCAGCTTATTTCTAGACTGCGGAATGTTTTTCAGATTGAGTTGCCCTTACGTTACGTTTTTGAGTTTCCCACTGTAGAAGGATTAGCTCAAGCGGTAGAGGAAATGAAGAAATCCAAGCAAGGTTTACAAACTCCGCCTATAGTACCTGTTGCCAGAAATAATAAATTGCCCCTTTCTTTCGCTCAAGAGGGATTATGGTACATTCATCAGGTAAGCCCAGATACAACTATTTATAACAGTTCTGCTGCCATTCGTCTGACTGGTTCGTTAAACATATCTGCATTTGAGCAAAGTCTGAATGAAATTGTGCGCCGTCATGAAATATTACGCACTACCTTCACAGTCCAAGACGAACAACCAGTACAGGTTATTAGCCCGAACTTAACCTTAAAATTACCTGTGGTGAACTTGCAAGATTTGCCAGAGGCAGAACGAGAAAAGGAAGTTCTACGGCTGGCTACGGAGAAAGTTAACGAGCCTTTTAACTTAGAACAAGGCCCATTACTACGAGTAAACCTATTAAAGTTAAGCGAAGCAGAGCATATCGCGTTGTTCACAATGCACCACATACTCTTTGATGGCTGGTCTGCTTGGGTTTTCTTTCAAGAATTATCGGTACTTTACTTAGCTTTTTGTGCTAGAAAATCTTCGCCATTGCCAGAGTTGTCGATTCAGTACGCCGACTTTGCCCATTGGCAACGTCAGTGGTTACAAGGAGAAGTATTGGAAAATCACCTTTCCTATTGGAAACGACAACTAGCAGATGCTCCAACGACGCTGGATTTACAGAAGATCGCAAAAACACCACCCTTAACTACTCCTCAAGAGGAGTACGCAGCCCAATCCTTCTTAGTGCCGATTGACCTGTCTGAAAAACTCAGAACATTTAGTAGCCAAGAGGGAGTAACGTTGTTTATGCTCCTACTAGCAAGTTTTCAGACTTTACTTTACCGCTATACAGATCGAGAAGACATTGTAGTTGGCACTGATGTTGCCAATCGCAATCAAGCCGAAATAGAACCACTTATAGGATTTTTTATCAACCTCCTTGTTTTGCGTAGTGACTTGTCTTGCAACCCCACTTTTCGAGAACTACTAGAACGAGTGCGTAAAGTAACCTTAGAAGCTTACGAGCATCAAGATTTGCCCTTTGCTAAATTGGTGGAGGTTTTGCGCCCAGATCGAACTACGAGCATAACGCCGTTATTTCAGGTATTGTTTGTTCTCAAGAATGAGCCTACGCCAGTTTTAGATGTGTCCGATCTGACTTTCACCATTATGGAACCGAATACGGGCATAGCTAGATTTGACCTGGCTTTATTTATGGAAGAAACCGAGCAAGGCATTGTCGGGACTTGGAAATACCGCAGCGATCTATGGCAGAACGATGCGATCGCCCGAATTTCAGCTAATCTGCAAACATTGTTATCCAGTATTACTCAAAATCCCGATACTCAAATTGATGCTTTAGAAATGCTGAGTGAATCAGAAAAACAAGCCCAAATAACAGCTAAAAATGCACGCGATCGCTCCAAATTCACTAAATTTAAAAACATTCAGCCCAAGTCAGTAAATCTCACCCAACAAGTCATTCAAACAAGTTATCTTCAACCAGAACAACATCTACCTTTGGTGATTCAACCTGTTGGTGATGACTTCGACTTAGCAAACTGGGCAAGCAACAATCGAGAATTTATAGAAAATAATTTACTCCAACACGGTGCTATTTTATTTCGAGATTGCAAAACTGACTCTGTTCCTGAGTTTGAAAAGGTAGCTAATGCTATTTGCCTCGATCTATTTGCTAACTATGGCGACTTACCAAAAGCAGGTAATAGCGAGAAAGTCTATCGTTCTACTCCTTATCCTAGCGATCGCCCTATCCTTTTCCACAACGAAAGTTCTCACTTGCACCAGTATCCGCTAAAAATCTGGTTTTTCTGCGCCCAACCCGCCCAACAAGGAGGAGAAACACCAATAGTTGACTGTCACAAAGTGTATCAACTTCTAAATCCCAAACTGCGATCGCAATTAGAGCAAAAGCAATTAATGTACGTCCGCAACTACATCGAAGGTTTGGATGTTAGTTGGCAAGATTTCTTTCACACCACCGATAAAACTGTTGTCGAACAATATTGCCGTCAGTCTGGAATTGATTGTCAGTGGTCTGGTAATAACTTGAGAACCCGGCAAGTAAGACCTGCAATATCTCACCATCCCAAGACAGGGAAACCGCTATTTTTCAATCAAGTACAGTTGCACCACATCTCTTGCTTAGAGCCAGTTGTTAGGACATCTCTTTTATCTACTTTAGGAGTAGAAAACTTGCCACGCAATGTCTATTACGGTGATGGTTTGCCCATTGAAGATTCGGTAATGGCAGAAATTGGGGCAGCCTACCTTCAAGCCCAAATCAGCTTTCCCTGGCAGCAAGGAGACATTTTGATGCTGGACAATATGCTAATTGCTCACGGGCGCAACCCCTATCAAGGTGCGCGCAAAATTGTTGTGGCAATGGGAGAAATGAGTTTAGTTGGCTGATAACTGATAACTGTTTAAGGAATTAAAGAAACCATGCAAAATTCTACTTTAGAAGGCTTTCGGCTTTCTCCTCAACAAAAACATTTTTGGTCGTTACAACCCAATAATTGTGCATATCGCGCCCAGTGCGCCATTCTTCTTGAAGGTAAGCTGCAAGTTGAAATCCTCAAAGCAGCCGTGCAGCAAGTTGTCAACCGCCATGAAATTCTCCGTACCAAGTTTCATCTCAGACCGGGGGTTGTCATGCCAATGCAAGTTATAAGCGATCGCAGCCACCCCAACTGGCAAACTATCGATC
>CAJQOK010000371.1 GCA_905479905.1 uncultured Aliterella sp. | reverse complement strand
CTGGGGTGCTGCCTATTCTCCAGAAACAGTACAAAGAAGCTTCAGAGTTGCAAAAGCAAAAGTTAGAGCAGTATTTAGTCAACCAACCTTGCGAAGTCTGTTTAGGGAAAAGGTTAAAGCCCGAAGCGCTGGCTGTAAGGTTGGGACAGTACAAAATTACTGATTTAACAGGCGCATCAATTGGGGAGTGTCAGCAGAAGTTACTAAAAATGAAACTAAGCGATCGCGCCTTACAAATTGCTGACTTGGTGCTAAGAGAAATCAAAGCTAGGCTGCAATTTCTCCTGGATGTAGGTTTAGACTATCTCACCCTAGATCGTCCTGCTATGACGCTCTCAGGCGGCGAAGCGCAGCGAATTAGACTTGCAACGCAAATCGGGTCGGGATTAACGGGAGTATTGTATGTTTTAGATGAACCGAGTATTGGTTTGCATCAACGAGACAACGGACGATTGTTGCAGACTTTAACAAAATTAAGAGATTTGGGTAATACGCTAATTGTTGTCGAACATGATGAAGAAACTATTAGAGCAGCAGATTATTTAGTAGATATTGGCCCCGGTGCGGGTGTTCATGGCGGTTATATTACTTCTCAAGGCAATTTAGAAACCTTATTAAACGCCGAAGATTCTCTCACAGGTGCGTATTTATCAGGAAAACGTGCGATCGCAACTCCTCAGCAACGCCGCGAAGGAAATGGGCGGAATTTATCGATTAAAAATGCTTGTCGCAACAACTTACAAAACATTGATGTAGAGATTCCTTTAGGTAAACTTGTTAGCGTTACCGGGGTTTCGGGTTCGGGAAAATCTACTTTGGTTAACGATTTACTTTACCCAGCTTTGCAACATCAACTAACGCGCAAAGTTCCTTTACCTCAAGGCTTAGATCAAGTTGAAGGTTTAAATGCTGTTGATAAAGCGATCGTCATTGACCAATCTCCCATTGGGCGTACTCCTCGTTCTAACCCCGCCACTTATACAGGAGTTTTTGATGTAATTCGCGAAGTATTTACCCAAACAATCGAAGCAAAAGCTAGAGGGTACAAAGCTGGACAATTTTCTTTTAATGTCAAAGGTGGACGTTGCGAAGCTTGCGGAGGACAGGGGGTAAATGTAATTGAAATGAATTTTTTACCTGATGTTTACGTGCAGTGTGAAGTTTGCAAAGGTGCGCGTTATAACCGCGAAACTTTGCAAGTTAAATTTAAAGATAAATCCATTGCTGATGTTTTAAATATGACGGCAGAAGAAAGTTTAGAGTTTTTTACTAATATTCCTAGAGCCGTGAATAGATTGCAGACTTTAGTAGATGTAGGCTTAGGTTACGTGCGACTAGGACAACCAGCAACTACTTTATCTGGAGGTGAAGCGCAAAGAGTGAAATTAGCATCAGAATTATCGCGTCGTGCTACCGGAAAAACTCTTTACTTAATTGATGAACCAACTACAGGCTTATCTTTTTATGATGTACATAAATTACTAGACGTGCTGCAACGTTTAGTAGACAAAGGTAATTCAATTTTAGTAATCGAACACAATTTAGATGTGATTCGTTGTTGCGATTGGGTAATAGATTTAGGCCCAGAAGGGGGTGATAAAGGCGGCGAATTAGTTGCTATAGGTACACCCGAAGAAGTAGCAAATAATCCGCGTTCTTATACGGGACAATATTTGAAACAGGTATTGCAGCAGCATTCAATAAAATGAAAATTTCATTACCTAAAATATCAACACTCCCACCGATTGAAAGTTTGTCCGAATGGTGAGAGTGTGAAAAACTAATAGGTAGCAGTTAAAAATTAATGAAGGATTTTTGGGAGGGTTGCGGCGCTGGTAGCTGGTAGAAAAATAGCAAAAAGATCAGTGAGTAGAGAGAGATTTTTTTTGTTGCTAAAGTGGGATGCTGGGATAATTTTTTTCTGTCTCTGATTTTAGGTGCGACTTCTCTAAACATCCAACCACCAAACAACATCATGGTAGCGAAAGCTATAAAAAATAGAAGCATAAAGCCTCCTGCTTGTAGATATGGACAGTAAATTGTTTTACTACGCACAAGCTAACAATAAAAGCAAGCAACGGCAATATTTATTAACAAAAAATACTAATTGTAATGACTATGCACAATTCTCTCAGAAAGCTTCTAGGTTTAATAACAGTTGAAGTCTTTGGAATGGAAGCTTAGGCAGACTTTGTATGGATTGGGTAAATATGAGAAAAAATAGGAGTTCAGAGAATAAATTAGGGTAATAGTTAAAACAATAGGGAATATTTACTTATGGAAAATTCTTTTGATCGCTGGCAAGATTGGTTAACAGTGTTTGGTTATGTAGGTTTTACAGTTTTTGTAATGTGGCGCGTTTTTAGTACGAAATAAAATGGATGCGATTAAATACTTTATCGGTTTGGTAATATTTTCAAGCATTGGCTCGTTTTTGATTGTCGATGCGATCGCATTTTTTAAAGTAATAGGTAAAACTAACAACTCTGTCTTATTTTCAGACTTCCTTCGCCTTGTAGTTTTAGCGGGAATGGCTACAATTGGTTTTCTCCTTGCTAAAGAAACCTTTGTTAAACCTAACGATGGGATAGTATTTTTAGGTATAGGCGCGATCGCATCCTTCACTTTGTACGCCCTAGGAATCAAGCGGAGAAAGAGGAGTAAGCAATAATTTTATCGGCGTTGCTGAAAGTATGATAATTTTTCCTTTTTGCAATTCTCCTGTCTCCTCCTCATTCCTACTGCATTACCAATTACCAATTACCCATTACCCATTACCAATTACCCATTACCCATTACCAATTACCAATTACCCATTACCAATTACCAATTACCCATTACCAATTACCAATTACCAATTACCCATTACCCATTCAGCAACGCCATTTTATCTAAGCTACCAACTTTTGAAAGCGCGGAGACTTGGCAATTTCTGCAAAATCTTGTTCTGTTTTTGCATCTTCTTTGTACTGAGGATTGATTTCAATTGCCTTTTGCAAGTTCTCAAGAGCTAACTTCAATTGTCCTTGGAGAGCGTAAGAGAGAGCCTTGTTGTAGTAAGGAGGGGCATAGCTGGGGTTAATAACCAAAGCCCGGTCAAAGCTGGCTAGGGCTTCTTCATCGCGCTCTAATTGCACGAGTAAATAACCCTTAGAATTCCAAGCTTTGTAGGAATTGGGATTGAGTTCGATAGTTTTGTCAAAAGATGCGATCGCATCAACGTATTTTTCTAGCACTTCTAAAGCCATCCCCCGATTTAACCAAGCTACAGCATCTTCTGGCTGAATTTGCACAGCGCGATCAAAGGATTCAAATGCTTCTTGGTGTCGTTGGAGTTTTCCTAAAGCTACACCTTTATCTACCCAAGCTTGGTGATAATTGGGAGAGAATTTGATCGCATTGTCGTAAGATGCGATCGCTTCCTCGTACTTTTGCATTCTCCCTAACACAATTCCACGATGAAACCAAGCTAGATAATTATCTGTTTGAGTTTTTACTACATTGTCAA